>CALLVY010000865.1 GCA_938015925.1 uncultured Saprospiraceae bacterium | reverse complement strand
CTGGGTTTTTTCTGGAAAAAAGCCTTTTGACTTAAGAAATAGAAGCTTTAGCAGGGATCTTGGCCATTGCGGGAAATGGTATTAGGTCGATAAATGGACTTTAGGAATAGAAAATGCTGGCTTTCTTGGCTGATAATGTGGCATAAGGTATTCGGTTTTCGAATACCTTGTACCGCATTACCCCAACCGAATGCCCTAATTGTGCTCAGGATTGATCAATCTCAAGTTTTGTAAGCCATTTTCTATAAACTCCGTCTCGTACTTTTCTTGAATTTTCAGCTCTTTTTCCAATTCTTCTCCAAGGTCCATTTCCATTAAATCCTCATCACTTAAGACCTCTTCGAGGTCCCTTTGCGCCAGATTTTCTGCCAAATTATTCCAGAAAGACAAGGCTTCGAATTGTTCGAGCAGTTCGTAAATAGAGAATTCCTTTTCTATAGTGAGTATGGTTTTGCCATCTTCATCCGTCCGAATCCAGTGGCCTAGATCAAATTGAGGAGCTTGTTTTAATAATTGCTCAAGCAATTTCTCTTGTTCCAGTTCTTCTTCCACCTCTTGCTCTTCCTCTTCTTTCTCTGGATCTGGGCGATAAGATCTCAAGACGGCACTGGAGAGGTAAAGACTTTTGACCATCGCCTCGTATTGTTTCTTCGTTAAATCTAGTTTCATAGTATAAATATTTTCGTTCTTGTATCGTTCAACTTCGTTGAACACAGAGGAGCTATGAACTAAAAATAGCTTTTTTTGGAATAAGATGCTCTAAAAAGCAGGTGTTCAAAAATATTTATAGCTTATTACTGAGCTTATTTTTTTGTTAACCGAAGGTTCCTGACTTTAGCCATAGCAAAGGCAGCGGTTCTTTAACGACGAGTAATGAAAAAATAAGCCAGTAAGAATAGTATTGTTTATTTTGAACCGCTGCTGAGTACACTGCGTACTTAGGTTTGCGTCTAGTAACTAAACTGAGTTTTAAACTCCTCCAAAACATTCTTTAAACTCCGAACTGGAATACCTGCCAAACCATTGATCTTAGGATCATTCTTGATTTTTAATTCCCGAAGTTTAATATTCTGATTGATGTAAATCATCTCTAGTTCAGGATAAATTTCTTTGATCGTATCTGCGATATAATTGATCGACAAAGTATCTTCGGCAAGATCGTAAATGCCAGGCTCGAGCACCTCACCGCAGAGCTTCGCCAGGATAAGTCCCGTCTTATCGATATGAATAAAAGAACGATGTTGCTTGCCATCTCCATTGATGGGAATCATGTTTTTGAAATTAGCAGCAAACATAAATTTATTGATCACCGAATCAAAACGCATACTTTTATTATAACCATATACATTTCCACAGCGAATAATATAGGCGTCAATGTCTTTATCCAAAAGGCGATTCACATGTTCTTCTCCTCGCATTTTTGAAATACCATAAAAAGATTTAGGGTTTAAAACAGAACCGACTCCTACCTCATCCGCACTAGAACCATACACCGAAGCGGAACTCAAATAAACGAATTTTTTGACCTCACTTTCTTCTACTGCATAAACCAGTTCTGCGGTTCCCCAATGATTGATCTGCTCATATTGATGCGCATTCCGATCTGCAAAAGGTGTGGTTACGATCGCCGCAAGGTGATACAATACATCGACTCCTTTGAGGTGTTTTTTTAAGGTTATGGTATCCAATAAATCGGCATGAACAAAACTTACTTTGTTATTCAGTTTTGTTTGACCAATAAATAAATTATAATTGGCTCTGCTCAAATTATCATACACCACGATTTCTGTGATGTCTTTATTTTCTGCTAAACGATAGGTCAACTCCGTTCCAATATATCCGCCACCACCAGTAATTAATACTTTCATTTTTGTGTGTTTTTCTTTTTAGAGAATGCTTATTTTTTTTGGCATGCTCTTACTTTTTCGCAAGATCGGTATGTAGACCACATTCCGTTTTGTTCAAACCAAACCAGCGCGCACTACGCTCATCATCCATATCAAATTTTCGAGTACAAGGTTCACATCCAATACTGACATAACCCAATTCATCCAATGGATGAGGAGGCAAATTATGCTCCTTTGTATAATCAAAAATCATCTTGGCCGTCCAATCCAATATCGGATGAAAACGCATACAATCATTAGGCGCTTCCTGTTCGACTTTCATGTTTTTGCGATTGGCATTTTGGTCGGCCCGGATACCATTGATCCAAATATCGTGGGTGAGGAGATAAGGTTCTAAAGGTTGGATTTTATTGTAGTAGCAACAGCGATCGGTATCAGAGGTGAAATAAAAATTTCCCTGGCTATTCTTTTGTTGGTTTTTTGGGATCAAAGGTTTTACATCGGTTACCTTGATGCCAAATTCTTTTACCAGACGATCTTTAAATTGTATCGTTTGTGGAAACAAAAAACCCGTATTGATAAACAATACCGGAATCTCTGGATCAATCCTGCTGATCATATGCAGGAGTGGGATACTATGCGTTTGGAAAGAGGAGGTCAGGAAAAGCTTTTTTCCTTCTGATTTATAACGGGCGATGTATTGCCCCATTTCTTCAAATGTCATACTTCAGCTTATTTTGCCACAAAAGTATAAATTAAAGGGGCCTAAAAAAACTTTATCCCCAACTTTAAAAATGAGTATATGAAGCTATTTTCATTCGTTAATGTTTATTGTTTTTCCTTTTTTACCTATAATTCTCTGATCCAAATATTGCGATAGCTCACCAAATCGCCATGATCTTGTAGGAAAAGCGGCGCTTTGCCGTGGGCTTTGTTTTTAGGGAAACCTATATATTCCGTAGTTCCCATGACTTCAACATGATTTTGCACCAATACACCATTGTGCAAAACAGTCAGACTCCCGGAGGCAATTTTGATCCCATCCGCATTGAAGCTTGGTGCTTTAAAAATAATATCATAAGTCTGCCATTCTCCCGGAGGGCGACAGGCGTTGACCAATGGAATATATTGTTTGTATACCGAAGCTGCCTGTCCGTTGGAATAGGTTTTATTATTGTAATTGTCTAAAATTTGTACCTCATATCGAGATTGTAGAAAAACACCACTATTGCCTCGGAGCTGTCCTTCTCCTTTTACCACAGCAGGGCTTCGCCATTCTATATGCAATTGGCAATCGCCAAAACTTTTTTTAGTACTGATTCCTCCGCTCTGCGGAACCACAGTCATCGCATTTTCCGCAATGCTCCATTTGGCGGCACTACTATCCGTCGCTTGCCAATGATCGAGATGACGACCATCAAAGAGAACGATGGCATCTGAAGGCGGAGCCTGACCTTGTCCGGGCGTAATGACTCGCGCCGTGGGCTCCCAAACTTCCGTAGCGACAGGATCGCTTATTTGTGCTAATAAAAAGAAAGGACAAAACAAAAGCGCAAAAAATAAATTGGTTTTCATGAAATTGTTTTTACTGATAAAGGTGAACAAGGCTATTCCCCAAAAGAAATTCCAATGGATTTAGCGGTATGAATAAGATAGTGTTTTTTGTCGACGTGGTGGTATTTACTGGTGGCAACTTTTAGCGTGACACTATTGATTTTATTATTTCTAAAAGTAACCATTCTGCCAAATTCCGCTGCTTTAATCATTTCAAAAGCTTTGACTCCCATAGCTGTTGCCAAAATACGATCAAAAGCCAATGGCGTCCCGCCTCTTTGGATATGCCCCAATACGGTGGTGCGAATTTGTGCCGGACAATTTCGATCTTCTAATGAACGACGAATATAATTAGCGATTCCCGCCAATTTGATATGTCGATCACCAACATCCTTAGACGCTTCTCCGAGAACAGTTCCACCCACAGGTTTGGCACCTTCTGCAACGACAATATTGACAAAGCCTTTTCCTTTTTTATAGCGTTTGTTGACCTTCTTTAAAACACTATCCATATCAAAAGGAATTTCCGGGATCAAGCAAATCTCTGCTCCGCCAGCAATAGCGGTATGGAGTGCAATCCAACCCGCATCGCGACCCATCACTTCCATGATCATGACCCGATGATGGCTTTCGGCGGTAGTGACCAATTTGTCAAAACTTTCGGTAGCTATTTGTACCGCAGTAGTAAAGCCAAAGGTGAGGTCGGTTGCAGAGAGATCATTGTCGATGGTCTTGGGAACACCGATAATGGGTAAGCCTAGTTCAAAAAGTTTTTGGGAAATCATCTGACTTCCATCGCCTCCGATATTGACAATTGCCTCAAACTGATGGTCCTTGATTTTTTGAATCAAGTCTTGACAAACATCTTTCGTCGTCCAGGAGCCATCTGCTAATTGCACGGGATAGTCTAGTGGATTTCCGCGATTGGTCGTCTTGATGATGGTACCGCCTTTGACATGGATTCCTGCTACTTTGGAGGGCGTTAGTTTTACGATCTCTGGTGGCTCTTGCAAGATGCCATTAAAGGCTTCCAAACTTCCCCATACTTCATAGGCCCCATTATTTTTCGCAGCTTTAGTCAAAGCTCTGATTACTGCATTCAATCCTGGACAATCTCCTCCTCCGGTGAGGACTAATATCTTCTTCTTCATCAAGCTAGTGCTTTGGTTAAGGGGCAAATTTAAACTTTTTTCTTTTACCCAGCACATTGCAGGACTTTGTCCTTCAGAGCAAACAAAGTTATTCCATTATTAAAAGGTAGAATTGGACTCACGATCCACGTTATTTCGTCCCCTAAATTCAATATTCAGCTATTCCCCAATCAATATTCAATATTTCAAACCTTAGCCATTTCCTTCAGCACATTGTCAATCTGTACCATATGCCTTTGATGATGATAAATGACAAAGCGAAAGGTATCGCCTAGTTTTAATTTGATAAGATTGGAAATCGTAATCGGCGTTTTGGCTTTATTGAGGTCTATTTTTCTGGCCTGCTCCAATAAGTCTAAAAATTGTTCTTGCTGACTTTTAAAAGCTTGGACGACTTCAATAGACAAATCACTTTGTGCCGGAATCTTATCTTTAAAGGTTTTCATTTTATTGCTAACTACTCCGTCTTTGGGGAGCATGGATTTGGCAAAATAATTTCCGAGCAAACCGCTTTTAAATAAATCCTGTGCTTGGCTTGCTTTTTTTTGGTCGATGGCTTTTTTAATTTCGGGTAGGTAAAATGCTCCGTATAAATTGAGATGCTGGAGACACTCCAGAATACTCCAACTTTCGGGACTGGGTTTCCAGTTGAGTTGTTGAAAGGAAAGAGGAGTGATGTCTTTGGATAAGCGTTGAAGAATAGCGGTAGTGATACCTTGCAAATCGTCTAAAAGTTCTTGGCTGTGGATGGTCATTTTTTTTTCTGTAAAGTTGGGGGCTTTGAGTCAAAGAAACCTTGATTGAAATCAAGATTTTTTTAATCGACTTAAAGTTTCGGGCGTCATTCGAAGATAAGAGGCGATGTACTTATTGGGAATTTCTTGAAAAAGTTGTGGACTGCGTTTTAGTACCCGCTGATAGCGATCTTGTGGGGAAACCGTGAGTAGGTCAATTTCTCTTTCGAGTTGTTGCAGCACCAAATGTTCCATGGCTTTTTGCCAAAGCTCTTGATAGGCTGGTTTTTTTTGGAGAAATTGATAGAAACTATCTTTGGAGATACCCGAGACTTTGGTTTTTTTTAAGGCTTGGATATAGAAGGCAGAAGGCTGGTCTGCCAGGAAGGAATTGAGTGCAGAAATAAAAGAGCCCTGATAGCCAAAGCGAATAGTCAATTCCTCTTCTTCTCCATCTACAAAAATACGCAAAGCGCCTTCTTCTACATAAAAAAGGTAAGGACTAAGCTGTCCCTTTTGGACCAAAAAATCTCCTCTCTTTAGTTCTTTGGATGGCAACCAAATATCTGGAGCGATTTGGTCAATTTCCATCTTAAAAAAACTATTGATATCCAAAGTAAAAGATTTTTTGCTACTAAAGATGGAAAGGCTTAAATCAAATGTCTCTCTGTTAGACTATCGCCGACGGCCACCTCTTAGAAAACGAGCAACCCACATAATGATAATGGCACCGATGGTTGCGGAAACGATCATTCCTACCAGATTTAGCGGCAAGTCAACTCCAAAGGTTTTAGAAATGATTTTTACAATCCCAGAGCCTGGAGTTAGTTTTAAAAAAGCGAAAATATTTCCACCAACAACTGCTCCTGCAATTCCAAGTAAAGCATTGACAATAAAACCGAAATTGTCCCCTCGCATGATTCTCGCGGCAAGCGTACCTGAAACGGCACCAACTAAAACCATTACTACAATATTAGAAATATCCATGTGTGTATTTTTTTGTTCGCGGCAAAAATAGGAAATTTTTAGGAACTTGATAGTACCAAGCTGTAAGCCAGAGACTTATTAAATAATGTCATCTCTCAATATTTCCTGGATGGCCCTAATCGCTGAGGAAACCGCACCATCCATGTATCCACCAAATTGATTAGCGGTTTCTGTGCCTGACAAGATCAATTTTCCCTGATAATAAGTGTTTTGATAGACTTCATGGCCATTATTCTGATGAGCCATTACATAGCTTTTATAAGGGGTGTGCGTAAATACTTCCTCCGACCAAAGCCGATCTTCATAGGCGATAAAGTCCCGAGCTTCTGGGCCCATTGCTTTTGCCAACTGTTCTACAATCATAGTTTTTCTCTTCTCTTGATCAAAATGCATGGCCTGACCACTCAAAAAACCTTTTAAGGCATAGGTCGTCCCCTCATAATTGGAATGATCATACAATTCTGGAGAAATACTACATTGACTAAACATCGTCCCCGAAAATCCTTTTTTCTCCCAAAAAGGACTTTTATAAACCAAGCCAAATTTGATGGATTCACTCATCCAGGTATGGGTTTGCTGAAAAATTGAGAAGACTTGCTCGGGTAGAGCAGGTTCAAATTGGATGCTTTGTGCAAGTAAATTAGGTGGTAAAGTACTGATTACGTGGGAAGCGGAATAGGTTTGTCCTTTTTGGTCAGTTAATAGCAGGTCTTTTTTCCTTTGGCTAATCGTTTTGATTTGGACGGCTTTCTTGATAGAATCGGAGGGTAGGGAAGCGGCCAATTTTCGGATTACCTCAGCGGTACCTCCCTGCACACGATAAGAAGTCTCTTGATTGGCTGGGATTTGAAATTGCTGTGCGGGTTCGAAGGACATGGGTTCAAAAAAGGCAATACCATCCATTTTCTGAGCAAAGGAACCGATCTCCAATTCTTTCAACAATTGAGTGAAATGGACATGTTTACTCCCAAACCAAGTGGCTCCCATTTCTATATTGGTCTTTTCCGCAGCTTGAATAGTATCAATACGTCCGCCAAGGCGAGTTCGAGCTTCCAAGACTATCGTAGCAATTCCCTGTTTTTGCAATAGATAAGCACAGGTCAGACCAGCTAATCCCGCTCCAATGATGATGATATTCTTTTCCATTTCTCTACTCGTTCTAATTAAAAATTAAACAATGTGGAATATTGTTAACAATGATCTTTCGGATAGGTTCTGCCTAGATGATTTACGATTTATTCTATCCAAACGCTTATTTATTTTCAATTTTCCAGAAACCGTTTTTCGAAACCTCCTAAATTTAAATGAGAAGAGGAATCTGTGACGGCACTCCCCAATATACGCATGGTGAGCAAAAAAAATGGATTAATTTCGGACTAAGCCCTTTCGGATAAATGTCACTTTAGTCAGGAAAAACGAATAAAAGAGCCCTTTCCCTAAATTTCAAACAATGCCGATTGAGTAAAAGAGCTATTTAGCGCAATTTTTTTCAAAAAAAAATAACTCACTTAAAGGGCTAAAATTGAAACATATTTATTACTGGTTTTCTTCTTATGGAGAACGATAATTTCAATAAAACAAGGTTATTTGGTGTTGATAATCAATGATTTATCTTAATATTTGAATAGAATCCCCTGTCACAATGGTATAGGTATTTTGAGATTTTTTAGACCTGTTTTTGCCCTCTGGCACAGTTTTTCGGTATTCTTAAGTGTTATACCATGAGAAATACAACATATACCAAATGAAAAAATCTATTTTAAAAGCAATAGTACTGATTGGCCTAGTCCTTGTAATCAGTAATAGTGCAAAAGCTCAAGTCGGTATCGGTACCGAAAACCCAACCAACACACTACATATTAAACCAGCGGGTGCTAATGAGGATCCATTAAGAATTGACAATTTAAATGAAATTCTACAGGGAGATTCTGGACTTTTAGTAGTCGACCCTGCAACTGGCGTAGTGCGTTACATGCATATGGATAGCATTTTCAATTATCTTTCTGTTACCGTCGATATGGACAATCAGAATGAAATTCAAAATGCTGAGGAAGTTCCTTTAAGCCCAGCTTTAGATATAGATAATGATGGCGCTGATGAAGTCAATGTCCAAATGGCCATAGAAACATTAGCAGCAAGTTTGCCTAAAGGAACATTCAAGTCAATCGGAGATGCCCGAAGTGCAGGTCTAACAGATGGAGAATCTTTCTGGGCTGATCCTCAAGGTGTTTTTGGATGCAGTGGTTGTGTTGTCACCCTACATCCTGGAATGAATTGATTTCCCGTATCCTATAATATAAAACAAAATTTCACCCACTTTCAAAAGCAAAGTGGGTGAAATTTTACGCAATAATAGTTCTTCAGCAATGCTTCAAAAGTCTCTCGAATAAATGGAGGTTTATTATTGAATCATTACTTAGTTTTAGACGTAACCTGAAAATGAAAATACATTAGAGTTATTTCTAAAATAGTTTTTTGAGATAAAAATGAAGGATTTTATTTCCAATTAAGGAACGACCGGAGCCTAATAGCCTTAGCTATTGGAGAGGACGTAACGCAGAGTGGGAGTAAAAAACGATTTTTTAGACCTACTAAATTATTTAGAATAAATTCTGTTAAATCATCTTTTCCAATTGTTGGATTAGATGACTTTGTGGTTTTACCAGCCACCATTAAATGCTTGTTATGTATTGTTCATTTTATAATTTAATCTAAAGTCTAACACTATGAGAAAGAAGCTATTCTTAGAGCTTTTTAGAAAGACATTCCTGGTCGGTTTATC
>CALLVY010000864.1 GCA_938015925.1 uncultured Saprospiraceae bacterium | reverse complement strand
TTGCCCGAAGCCGCAGGAGAGCTTAGAGGAAGGGTCGTAGCGTACCTGGGCGAGGGCTTAGCGGAGGAAAAAGACGACTTGAAATTGATCAAAGGTATTGGGCCTGCGATAGAGACAAAGTTAAATGCCGTCGGTATTTTTAATTATAGCCAATTGAGCAAATTAGAGGAGGATTCTTATGCTTTGTTGGATGAAGTGATCGGCGGAGTAAAAGGAAGAGCTTTGCGAGACGACTACAAAGGAGAAGCTTTGAAGTTGTTGGATAATTCTTAGTCTTTTTGACGCTATTCAGTCTTTAAGTTTGCGCTAGGCAGGTTCCAAAAACAGGGATACGCTTTGTAGTATTGAATGTATGTGGTAGTGGCCAGAGGCCAGCAATCCGATTCGGTTAAAATGCAATAGCATTTAACGAGCATCCGCTGGTAGTTAAAAATACCCTTGGCTCGGTGAATGCTATTGCATTCCATCCGGGATGGCTATCGGCCTCTGGCCACTACCAAGTTTTTTTTTCGCTATTTAAAAATGCGAACGGAATCCATACGTCTTTTTTAATAAAAAAAACAGACCACTGAAAGAACAAAATCACATCATCCGCAAGCAATACATTGATCTGGAATTGTCCAGTGAAAAAGAGGCTTTTAATGCCCAGAGAAAATTCAGTAGATGGTATCAAGAGCTGGTGGTACCGGAATTGGAGAAATTATTTTCAAGTTTGGTTGGGCCAGATGAAATATTGCGAATTCCTAAAATGGAAATAGATTTAGGATTTATTGAGGAAGGAAAAGAGGAGAGGCAGTTTGTAGAAAAATGCCTGGCCATTATTGGAAAAGAAGTTAGAAAACAATTGTATCTGGCGAAGGAAGGTGGAGGTGGAAATTCGATCTTGATAAGTAAAGAGGTTTCTGTGTTGGAACAATTGGAATATTTTCTCCAGTATGGAAAAATGAAATGGAATGTCAAACCCAATACCTGGAATGACTTTGAGTTCGAGGTATTGAGTGCGCTCAAAAAATCGACTACAATACGGATACCAAGGATACTGGAAGCATTGAAAAAACAAAAAGCGTGTCGAGGTCGTTTGCTAGGGCAATTTTCAATACCCTTTATTCAGCAGTTTTTAGAATTGCTTTTTAAAGAAAAAAATCCCTGGATAGTGGGCTTACTGCCTCAATTGGAAAAATTGAGAAAAGCCGCATTGCCCCAAAAGATAAAAACAGTTTATTACGAATGGCTGCTCGAAGAATTGTTGTTTACCGAAGAAGAACCAGCCACAAAACCCAATTCTCCTTGGATGCTTTTTATCCAAAAAATCCATCAAAGAGTAGGCAGAGAGAAAACCCTCGAATTCTTTATCCAGTTAAGTACGGCCATTCAAAATACACCATCGTCGCCGATTTCCAGTTCCTTGAATCAGGTGATCCAGCAAGTAGATCGTTGGTCTAAAAAAAATACTTCGATTGGCGATTCTACTAAAAAGCAGCAAGCAGCAAATCAAAAATCTACACCAAATAGAAATAAAGATGTAGGATTGGCCGACTCCGAAACCATAGGAATGTCCAAAGAAGGATTTATGGTGGAAAATGCAGGTTTGGTTCTTTTGATTCCATTTTTAAAAACCTTGTTCCAAGCCGTAGATCTTCTCGAAAATGAACAATTTAAAAACACCGACAGTCAACAGCGAGCGATCTTATTGACCCAATATTTGGTCAGTGGAGAAGAAGAAACACCAGAGTACGAATTGACCCTGAACAAATTCATTTGTGGGATGCCTTTAAATGTACCCTTGGATAAATTTATAAAGTTAAAGCCCAAAGAAAAAGAAGAAGCAAAGCAATTATTAGCAGCGGTCATCAAACACTGGAAAGCTTTAGGCGATGTAAGTATCGAAAGCCTACAGGAAGCTTTCTTACAACGTTCCGGGAAATTATACCTCGACCAAAGCAAATGGCGATTACTGGTCGAACGAAAAACCATTGATGTATTGACCGATCGTTTACCCTGGTCTTACTCTATGGCAAAATTGCCTTGGACGAAAGACCTGTTGTATGTAGACTGGTAAGGAAAATTAAAACCACTTCACCAAATTTTCGACACATTCAAAATACAAAAGTCTAATGAAAGGTGCCTTAAAAAATAATACACAAGATTCTCCTTCTCCTTCTAAAAGCACTCCCTTTTTTAGCCCCAGCACCATTCAAGCCAAACTCACCATTGGCCAACCCAATGACCCTTACGAGAAAGAAGCAGATGCCATGGCCGAGGAGGTGATGCGCATGCCTAAAAATATTCCGGGCATCCAAACCAAAAGCTCCGCTGCTGGAGAAGACGATGAACTAAACCCCAAACGAAAAGAAAATTTCTTAAGCCTAATGCCTTTGTTGCCCCAAAGGCAAGTATCAAAGACTGGAATCTTACAGAAAAAACAATTGATGAGGAAAGCAGAAAGCGGAGAAGAAGTCGCCACTCCTGAGCTTTCCAGTACCCTCAATAGCACCAAAGGCAGTGGGGCGGCTTTGCCCGATTCCACCAATCAATTTATGAGCAATGCCTTTGGCAATGATTTTAGCCAAGTCAAGATACATACCGATTCCAAAGCCGTTCAGATGAACCAAGGTTTAAATGCTCGTGCTTTTACCCACGGCACAGATGTCTATTTCAATAAAGGCGAATACAGCCCCAATTCTTCTAGTGGAAAAAGTTTATTGGCCCATGAGCTCACCCACGTCGTACAACAATCTGGCGGAAAAGAGCTAGAAGCCGCTCCCAAAAGAATTCAACGCTCCTGGGTGGGCGCTTTGATCGGAGGAGGAATTGGCGCTGCGGCAGGTGGCCTTTTGGGAGGTTTGTTGGGAGGGCCGCTGGGCGCAGTACTAGGAGGGATTCTAGGTGCGGGAATAGGAGCATTGATCGGACATTTTTCGAGCAATGATTCTGAGGAAGGTTCTTCTCCCGCTTCCCCAGGAAACGAAGAAGTGGTAACAGAAGAAGCGATCACAGAAGAGGTAGAAAACGCTGGAGAAAGACCGCTTTTAGAAGCGGATTTACAAGCTTATTTATTAAATCTTTTAGCAAGAGAAGAAATCGAAAATCAGACGGATAGCGACAGAAAAGCAAGAGCAATTATTGATTTGTGGTTGGCAGGATCTGCTGCTTTTATTTTATCTTCTGATGTGCAAATATTATTGATTCGAGAACTAGTTACTGGCCCGGCTAGTCTAGAAAACCAAGCTTCTATTTTGGCCTATTTTAGAGCCGTTCCTTATAGCGATTTTAATATTGTAATCACAGCCATCGAAAGAGATAATATCGTTAACTATTTTGGAGAAACGGATCGACCTGGCTTAAATGCCGTCTTAGATAGTCGCATTGGAGAAGCCCAAAATCAAACCGCCAATCCTTCTGCAACCTTCGATAGCAATACGGTAGCCAACGCACAACAACAGTTTACAGCAAATGCATTACTGCCTAGAACCCAGAGACAAAATTGTATTAATATTATCCGAGCACTAGCACCACAGTTTTTTAGCGACAACCCTGCATTAGCTGCCTCCGTAAGGGATGAGATTGGTGCGCTAAGGGGAGATGATTATAAAATGACCGCTGTGGGGGCTTTGATGACTCGTTTGGGTTTAGTCAGTGATTTTATCCACATAAGATTCGAAGGAGGCAATGGTAATACGGAACCTACTCAAATGATAGGTAGCGCCTGGGATGAAATAATGAATTCAGTTGGTGATGATCAAGGCTGGCATATTTTCGGAATGGCTCCTTTTAATGGTTACCATAGCGTCACTCTACTGGTTCATAAAACAGCGGAGGATGTCTTTTTATACTGGGCGGATCAATGGGCGATTGACCCTGGAGATGATTTTATGGAGGAAGATAATTCTGTATCTGGATTTAGACGATATGAAAGAGAAGGTTTTGACAATTGGATAACTGATTATACCAACTCTCGATGGCTAAGCATCAATGCAGGAGATCCTGACAATCCAGACCCTCGGAAAAGAATTGCTCCAGGACGTCGGTGGAGTGCTAGTACCAAGATTTGGAAATTCCGATCCGAGCCCGTAAACAATAGAAGAAGGACGACCCCCACAGGAGGTGCGGTCCAACCCAAACGAAAAGGTATTCAAGCCCAATTTGCGAATGAGGATAGTCAAAAAAAAACTCAACTCCAGTCCTGACCGCAAATCCTAAGCTCATTCAGCGGACTGGTCAAGACGAAGAACAACGATTGACAGAGGTTACCGCAAGTCGTTTTGCAAACACGCCTTCCCTGGCCGGTTATCCAAGCGGATTGGCTCATGCACTGACGAGAGTACCTAGTTTTTTGTCAGCAGAAAGTGTTAGCAATTGGTGGGGATCAAGATTTTGGGAACAAGCGAGGATCATCGCTCAAAGACAAGGAAATACCGATGATCGTCCTCTTTATTGGACGCGATTGCGCATGCGGCAAATGCTTAGAAATTTTAACCCTGGAACGCGCTTCAGCATGTCTACTGCACAAAGAGAACAATTGATTCTGGGATTTGAAAATGCCTCGCGTGGGATGCCGACAGGCAATGGTCGCCTGGCTTGGATACCTGGAGTCAAAAAGATTTTAATTAGCGGCTTTGATCCATTTAATCTGGCGACAAATGATGCCGGAAGTAATAGAAATAGCAATGCGTCTGGGGCTGCTGTTTTAGCTTTGGATGGTAAGGTGATTCGTGCCAGCAATAGCCCCGACTTATACGGACAGATTCAAGGTGTTGTTTTGCCCGTCACTTTTAATTATTTCGATCAGGGAAATGTCGAACGCTTTTTTGGGCCTTATATCAAAGGAGATAATCCGGTAGATATGGTAATGACGATTAGTCAGGGAAGAGATGAATTTGAACTAGAAGAACATGCTTCCAGATTCCGAAATCCTCTTCATGATGACAATGAAAATGAATTAGGAGGAAGTGCCGTTCTTTCGGATGGTCCTGAGTTTATCGACTCTAGTTTGCCTCGGGCGAGGATGCGTAGGGATGCTTTAAATAGAGATCATGCGATCCCGGAAGAAAGAGAATATTTGGGATACGATGCAAAAGGAAATAAAGTCAGTAGCTCGAATCAAAGACATCGCAGACCACCTGCAGGTTTGTCCGCCAGAAAAGGTTCAGGGGGAGACTTTTTATCCAATGAAGTATTTTACAGAACCTCATTATTAAGAATTTCTGGCTTAAACGAAAGAACCGTAAAAGTCGGACATTTACACATTCCAGTCATTCGCAGATATGCCAACGAACGAAATAATAATCCTGATGTACTTACCCCTCGGATGATGGATCAGGCACGAAATGAAATTATTGAAAAAGTGAAGGATTTGATTGTTGCGGCTTTGCCGGAGCTTTAGTTTTGGTGACAAGCAATGGACCAGTATTGAACCTCCCATTTTGTCGGACGATAGCTGGATAGAAATAGATTTGCGGCAGGATGACCTTCTCGAAGAGGCAATTGATCTCCCCGTTTTTAATCGTTTGTTAAAGAAAGAAAGATGAAATCAAAGGAAAATAAACCGCAACATAGCAATCCGACTCCCGCGAAAAAAACATTCTTTCCAGAAAAGAAAAAGAATTTTAATGCACTAGGCAAAGCGAGAACAAAAGCTTTGGAAAAATTGCTAAAAGCCCATCAATACCTCAATGGTACAAGTCCGCTGGAATCGAGAATGAAAAAATCCAGGGGATTGGAATTGGCCAAAAAGTTAATCTCTCCGGCGATTCAAAGAATTGAAACAATCTCGGAAGTCCTCCAGAATATGATTCAGGTGCTGTCCAGCGGTAGTAGCATCAATATTGCTTCAGCGGAAAAAGAAAAAGCTATGGAATCTACTGGCGACCCTTCCATTTATCTAAGCAAATCTTTTTTCGATAAAGACCAGAATGCACAAGTAAAACAATTGATCCAGGAAGCCGCCAATAAATCCCAAATAGGGGATTGGGGCAATTCGGAATGGAGCAAGGTTTACGATAGTGATCGATCTTCAGATGATGCTCAAATGCCAGATATTTGGGCCAATTATATTTATTGTCTTTTGAACTTACCCAAAGATAAATCGGAAATCGTCATTGAAACGATTCCTGGTTTACATTTTGAAGAAGAGGAGGAAGAACTGGAAGAAGGAGAAGGCGATGAAAATAATGAAGACGATGAAGAGGAAACTGATAGCGAATCAGGTACTTTGCTCGAAACCGATATCGAACCCAGCTCTACCAGCAGCAATACAGATTCCAACTCTACAACCGAAACCGCTGATCGACGTACTTTTCTCGATCGACTTTTTGACTTTTTTAAGCAGTAAAAAATAATTCGTATTTTTAAAAATTGTTAAGCCAATAATAACCCCAACATGGAGCAAGATACCCGTAATATTGCCGACGGTCTAAATTTCCTAAAAGAAATCATACAAATCCAACTCGGACAAAATTTCAATAAAAAGAAGTGGTTTCAAAAAAAAAGCGAACTACAAGGATTGCGATTGAAAAATGATCAAGACCCTTTGGCAAACCTCATTAGTTTTTACCAGTTGAGTACCGAAGAGAGTATCGTTTTGCTCATGGCATTGGTGCCCCATGTAGTGCCGCATTTTTTTGATGCCCTGATCGCTGAAGTATTGCCGAAGGGAGGAGAGTTTCCGGAATTTGGTGGAGTGAAGGGAACCAATCACCGGGGGATGATTCCTACGGGAGAAACAGTGCTATTTATTCTGGCTGGCAATGATCTGGAAAAGCGTTTTAAAATCCAACAGCTTTTTTCCAGCGAACATCTTTTTGCCAAGAATAAAATTTTATACCTGGAAGAGGTCAAATTGGGAGAACCATTTTTAAGTGGAAAATTAATTCTCGACCAAGACTACATCGATCTCTTTACCCAAGGATTTATTTCCGTCCCCAAACTGAGTTCGACCTTCCCTGCTCAGTACATCTCTACCGATCAAGAATGGGAAGACCTCGTTTTAAATAGTGCGACCTTAAACGAAATCCTCGAAATAGAAAATTGGCTCAAACACAAAAATGTATTGCTCTACGAATGGGGCATGCAGAAGTCGATCAAGCCCGGATACAATGCTTTGTTCTACGGCCCTCCGGGAACAGGCAAAACCATGACCGCCAAACTACTCGGAAAGTATACCCAAAAGCCCGTCTTTAGAATTGACCTGTCGCGCGTTGTTTCCAAGTTCATTGGAGAGACCGAAAAAAACTTAGCCAACCTTTTCGATAAAGCCCAAAACAAAGATTGGATTTTATTTTTCGATGAAGCGGATGCCGTTTTTGGGAAGAGAACCGGAGTAAGAGATGCCCATGATAAATACGCCAACCAAGAAGTTTCCTACCTCCTCCAACGCATCGAAGATTATCAAGGATTGACCATCTTAGCTTCCAATTTTAAGAAAAATATAGATGACGCCTTTTTACGTCGTTTCAATTCCATCATCTATTTCCCAGTTCCTTCCAAAGAAGATCGCCTTGGCATGTGGCACAAGGCTTTTCCAAAACAAGTAGAACTTTCTCCAGAAATTGACTTGGAAAAAATTGCACAAAAATATGAATTGACTGGCGCTCACATCATGAATATTGTCCACTACAGTTGCCTCCAGGCATTGTCGAAAGAATCCAAGGTGATTCAGTATGGCGATCTTATGGCAGGGATCAAAAAAGAATTTATGAAGGAGGGAAAGAGTATTTAATAGGTTCTAGGTGAATTCATTTGGTCAAAATATTTTATAGTAACAAAAGGGAAGTAGGTATTAAAAGCCATTTGCTCGCCTATTGCTAGATTTTCGTAGAAAATCTAGCAATAACTCTGCGAAATCAGCGAAACCGACAGAGGAGGTTCATAAGCGATAGCGAACTAAATCTGCGGGACACCTTTTTGTTTTAATTTTCTCTTTTTATTCTAGACGAAATGAATTCATTTAGAATGAAAAAAATACTAATGAACGAAAAAAAAATTACTGCAGGAATAAGTCTTTGCTTCGTTCTGCAAATGAATTATTTCCAAGGGCGATTGCCATGATTTCCTCAAAATTAAATAGAAGCGGGGAAGAATGAAATTTCCATCAAGCGTTTTGAGGAAGCACTCCATTGATCTAAAATAACGATCATCAAAAAGAGAAAAAGGATTTTATTTAAGCCCCTAAGCAGTAAGAACCGATCACAAACTTATGCTGTTTTTTATTAGTTCCACTTGATTTTTTTGAACACCAATTTTATAAGCCTCGGATGATTTTCATCCGGGGCTATTTTTATCCTAAACCCGATTAAATCCTTGAACAGGTATAAATACCTGATGTAATACAACTGTTTGGATAGTTATGGATTATTTTATATATTTGAGCGTAACCACCAAAAAACGCGCTTCAATGCCATTCTTAAAAACTCCTCGAATTAGGAATTCCCTAATTTTTATTTCCCCTTTTTTAGGTGAATATCAGCTCGGTATTTATCAGTTTCTATGTGCTAAAAATAGAACTATTCGAAGTCGGTTTAGGTGTTTGTTTATAAACCAATATTAAACAATTTCAACACTAAAATTTTTAAAACAAAATGGGTAAAAATGCAATTTTCGTCCTAGTGGTACTCTGTACCACGGTCTTTGTATTGGCTGATTTCAACAGTTGTACAGAGAGTACTACTCCAGGAGTAATCGACGAACGTAAAAAAGAAAAAGCAGCACAAGAAGATTTTAAAGGCTATCCTGACTTTGGGGTGATGATGGACAATGCTACCTTCCAGGATCAATTTCCTGGACAAAATGTATTTAAACTTCGCCAAGATTATCCGAGTAAAATGCCAAGTAAAAAAGCAGATTTTTACAACCTGCCTTTTGATGAGCGAGACAAATTTATGGACTGGATCATGGCCGTTCGAGACTATTGTTTTGAAGGAATGATCGACGTAGATTTCGTGGCACAAGAAAATAAAATAAGAGACTGGTACCACATGCCATTCCTACACTGGGGAGATTTGGCTTCTGAAGGTTTTCACGGTCTGGCTAAGGAAGCACCAATTTCTAGTTTCCAATTACATGCCAATCAAACGGAACCTGGACAGACTTATGCTTTAGGTTTCTACAATGATTTTGCCGGAACCGTTTTGCATAAAATGTGGAAAAATCAAGATGCACCAGATGCTTACGCCACTCAAGGACCAGATGGTGGTTTTCCGGAAGGAACGGTTATTTTTAAATTACTCTTTACCGACTTGGACGAAACACAGGTACCGTATTTGAACAATCCATTTCTTTGGAATGGTTGGGTGACGGAGGTTTGGCAAGATTCCGTTAGCAACCCAAGAGTACTGAAAAAAATGAGCCTCATTCAAATGGACCTTATGGTTCGCGATAAGCGAGCAGACAAATATGGAACAGGATGGGTCTTTGGTACTTTCTGCTATAATGGAGACCTCAATGATGGCAAACCAATGAAAGAAAGAGTGAAAAATTTAGTGCCTGTAGGTATACAGTTTGGAAATGATCCTACTTATACCGAAAATAAAATTACGCCTTATCCAGCAAAAGAAACCTGGATCAATAACGATTTGAACGAAACCTTTATCAATCCAAGTCCAGATTTACCAGCACAACATTTAGGCTGGGGAGGTCGTCTTGATGGACCCGTAGATTTGAATAATGCTTCTTGTATGTCTTGCCATGCGACCGCAGAATTCCCACAAATTGATGCCTTGGTCCCATCAGCTGCCTTTAAAGGAATTAGAAACAAAGCAGGGAATCTCGTCAAGCTTACCGAGACCAAAGATCCAGCCTTCGTCAAGTATTTCCAAAATCTAAAATGTGGTACCGCTTACAGCCCCGGCAAAGCAACCTCCACAGATTTCTCTTTACAAGTATCCCTCGCACTAGGCTATTACTGGGAATGGAAAGATGGCAACTTAGGAGGATTCTATGCCGACCAATTCAATCGCGGAATCAAACCAGTTCGCCGAAATGGCCAGTAAGGTTTAAGCTAGGTATTTACGTTAGTTTAAAGGTTAAGCTAAAGATAATAAGTCTGAGATTTCCTGACGAAAGAAGGAGTGGGA
>CALLVY010000863.1 GCA_938015925.1 uncultured Saprospiraceae bacterium | reverse complement strand
TAACATTAAAACAAATTTGAGATTATTCATGATTTGATATTTTATTAGGTTTAATAGTTTAAATTAAGTGCGCCCAATCTGGGCAATGATTTAAGGAAATGGCCATTATTTCCGCGTTTCGTATTCAATACACCCGGAAGGGATTTTACCCTTAGCGCAGGCGATTTTTTTTTAAAATAAAAGGAAAAAAAGGTGAAAAAAGCCTGTAAACACTGGGGTTTTAGAGAAATATTTATTTTAAATAAATTTGCAAAAACTAGGCCGACGGTCCAGGATGGGCACCTTATTTAAGCGTAAATGCTGTAATCCTTGGATCATCGCTTACTAGATATATTCTTTTAAAAGCCTTAGTTTGGGAATTGTTTGAACATAAATTCCGAATGGTTGTTTGCATATCTGATCAAAAGAATAGAAGATATTATATCGCCCGCCAACTTAAGCTTACAAACGAGTTAAGAAATGGCCGCATTCCTATTTAAATGGCCAAATTGCCAAAAGCACATCAGTTTATTGACCTCTCCGACTATGGTCGCCCGGTAGCCCGTTGGATTGCGCAAGCGCTAAAATCCACCGCCTTCACTCCCATTCATGTCACCATTGGATTTATTATCTCTGGCTTGTTGGCCATCCTTTGTATTTACTATGGTTATATGTGGGCTGCGGCATTCTTTTTAATTTTCAAATCTATTTTAGATGCAGCCGATGGAGAATTGGCAAGGGTAAAAAATACGCCTTCTTACACTGGACGGTATTTTGATTCTGTGTCCGACCTCTTGCTCAATTTATTGATCCTATTGATGCTTTGGCAGGTCACCCAAATTCATCTGATCTGGACTGTTCTTGCTTTTTTGGGGATTCAATTACAAGGCACTCTTTACAATTATTATTACGTCATTTTGCGAAACCGATTTAATGGAGATACCACAAGTCGAATTTTTGAAGACAAAGCCCCAAAGGCGCTAGCGGGAGAATCTCAAAAAACAGTTGATTTCTTTTTCAATTTCTATCATATCCTCTATTCTTATTTTGACAAAACCATTTATATTTTAGATCGCCAAGCTGCGCAGAGTGAGCGATTTCCCAATTGGTTTATGACCATCGTATCTGGCTTAGGATTGGGTTCTCAACTTTTGATTATCAGCATCATGTTGGTTATGGGTTGGATCAATTTTATCATTCCTTTCTTTATCGTTTATTCGCTGATGATTTTTGTCTTAATTGGGATTCGAAGAATTTTGTAAAAACGCTTAACACAATTCTTAAATAAAGAATCAGGTGACGACGATTGCCGTGACCTGATTCTATTCTTTCGCAAAACCTGTAGGATTTTTTAAGCTCCGTTCTCGATAAATTATTCCGTTGGAAGGTTCCTATTCTCCTTCATATACTCCAGCAAATTTTTCCGCATCAAAGCACTCAAGTCCGTCGCTCTATGTAATTTCTTGATCGCATAATGTTCCTTTTTATTGGCATGCCCAAGACGTATCTCTTCCGTGACATCTTGCCCTACTCCAAACTGCCAAGTATTTTTGATCAACAACTTATTTTCAATTTTCCTAAAGGCTCCATTTACCTCAACGCCTTCTACTTCACTCTTAGGCATAAGGTGGTCCCGTTCGTACTTTTTCTGGGCAGCTTGATTTGCAAAATAATGCATTTCTTCTTCGTAATAAGTGGCCTTACTTGGATTGATTAAATAATCATATTCCTTGAGTAAATTAATTTCTTCTACGGACTCACTATTTACCTTTAGCTTTCTTTTTCCAAACTGGAGCTCAACTGTTTTGGTCTCTCCTGGTGCCAGGACAATGGGTTCGTCATCATCGAATAGTAAGGTGATGGTATTGGTACTCGGATTATCAATATCTACTTTTTTAATCGGAGCTTGGCAAGCGCTTAGAAGGAAAATAAACAAGGGAAATAAGAATAGATTTTTCATTATTATATTTTGTTTGCTGTATTTTAATTTTTTAAAAATAAACATAGCGATAAGTCTTTCGAAACTCCGTATCGCCACGCCAATCACTGCTCCCTTGACTTTGCAATTGCAAGAGGCCCTGCTCATTGTAGAAGAAGTTTATCTGGGTCGTGTATTCGCCATAAGGGCTTTGGATAATCTTGTGTGTTTTCTTGGCGATCAATTGTTCTTCAGAATTGTAATCGAAGATTTCGTGTATCCTAGTGTATTTCTTTTTTTTGTGTAAATCGAAAATTTTAAATTCTTCTTGTAGCAATTTTCCCGCTTGATAAGTAAACGTTCGATCCTTTAAAGTATCTGATTCGTAAGTCGTCAATATCCGATCCAACAACCCTTTTTCTCCATAATGATACGTATTCAAAATAGCAATCCCATAAGATCCAAAACTGATATTGTACACCTGAATCAATCGACCGTTTTGATAGATCAAAGAATCGGCTCCGCTATTGTGGAGCGAGCCATCTTGTTTGCTGTATTGATGAATTTTGTAGGTTAAATTTCCTTTGGCATCGAAATATTTTTCCTGTATTTCATCAGGAACATCAGCCGGTAATCCTTGCCGATTGAGTCGACAATAGTCTTTGATCTGAAGCCGGCGGAGCTCCGGATCATATGCTCGTTTGATCACACATTTTCGTTGTCGGAAATACTGCAAATAACTTGCTCTTACCCTATGTCCCGCTTCATATGCATAAACCCATTTAAAACTTTCCCCTTCCATATGATACCATCGCATCACTTCGATTAACTGGTCTTGCTCATTGTACTTGTACTCCTCCACAAAAGCCGTATCTCTATTGGGCTCCTGAAACCCAAGATAGCGAATGAGTCTTTTTTGATCATCATAAACTACTTCATGGTGAATCCCTGCCGAATCAAAACTCATCAACAGACCATCCGAAAACTGATAATTCGCATAGGTCCAAATCAAAGAATCGCGCGGCCTATCTGAAGCAAAGAATTGGGGAGCGGTGTATTTTATTTGCGTAATATTCCCCTCCGCATCACTGCTATAATAAGCTTCATAATCAAAAGAATCTTCGTAGGTAAAACCATGCGATCCCGATTCCATTTGTTTCAACAAATACGAGACTTGTCCTTTGGAATCATACTTCACCAAAAGCAAAGTATCCTGGTCGGCTCTATGAATTTCTAATTTTTGTTGACGTTCTCCGTTTTCATAATATTGGTAAAAAGTTTCCGTCTTGGGAATACTGTCATCTTCCATCCGAAAATAAGCCGTTTTGATCAAGCGGTCTTTTTCGTAAAAATATTTTTCTACTGCGGTAAAGATGGTACTAAAAGCGACTTGTAAAATCCTTCCTTTTTCGTCATAGGTATATTCCCGATAATTATTTTTACGCATTCCCCTCTCCTCTTTCGTTTCCTTCAAACGTCCTTCCACATAGGTACTCGTTCTAGTGTAGCTTGGAACAAATTTATACTCCTCCAAATGAATCTCCCCAATGCTATCTCCCACATAGCGATAAGACCGATCCTCCTCCATTCCATCCGACAATTGTCCCTTCGAAAAATGATGTTCCTCGATCCGACGAACATTCCCCTGCTCCTCAAAATAAACGCGGTTTACATCATAGCTTTCACTCCGCTCTTCTTCTTTGTAATTCCCCTCTATACACTCCATCATTTTTATTCCTCTAGCCTTTACTTCGACCGCGGGCATTTCCAGCGGATTGAGTTCTAGCGGAGCTTGTGCAAAAGCAGCAGTCGCCAAGAACATCAGACTTTGTAGTAAGTATTTTTTCATATTGTTTTTTCAATCAGATTTCTGGTTTAAGTCCTTTCTCCTTGCCCGCCTTAATCTGAGGCCAACTTAGACCGCTGGTACCCAACCTTATTGCGCAAGCTATAATAATATTCCACTTTCTCTTTTCCTCCTCCCAAAAGAGAGCAAACACCTTACAAACTTAACAATCCCCTAGAATATTTTCTACCCTAGAGGGAATATTGGCAGGGAATAAAATCAAGTCCTTTGTCTCCTTCCCGCCAAATAGATCTTTCTCTTCCCCTGCTCTCCAATTTTTTTTGGCTGTCTTAGCCCAAGAAATAAGCACCTCTTCCAAGCTTTCCATCTCTCTAATTTCCTAAACCTCAACAAAACCTCCATTTTACTCCCTTTTCTACAAATTTTACTCCCATTTCCTACTCCTACTTTTTTTTTAAAAAAATACCCCTAAGGGTTTCTTTTTTCCAAAAGGAAACTTACCTTTGCCTCGCTTTAAAAAGCAAAGCGCCGGAAGAGTGGCAGAGCTGGTTTAATGCACCGGTCTTGAAAACCGACGTACCTTAACGGGTACCGGGGGTTCGAATCCCTCCTCTTCCGCCAAAAGCCTTGGAACTCAATGAGTTTCGAGGTTTTTTTTATGGGTATTAGGTTCTGATAATCGTTTCTACTTTTTGTTCTAGTTTCTTAGGTTTTTAGCGGTTTTTAGGCCCCTCTTGTGTCCGCATTTGTGTCCTGGGCGGTTTGATGCATTGACAATAGAAGCTTCGACTAAAATTTAATTTCCTTTATTGTTTCTCAATTTGAGTATTGATTTCTTTATACTGGGTTGATGACATAAGTTACTCTAAACCACTTCCCCACTTCCTTCTTATCC
>CALLVY010000862.1 GCA_938015925.1 uncultured Saprospiraceae bacterium | reverse complement strand
TAACATTATTCAATTATTTTTTGTAACCTTGGTATAAGATTAACCAATCTTCTTCCTAACCAATTCCAACCTAAATAATATCTTTTGCTGATCAGGTGATTCCTGCAACTATTAATAATGGGGAGCCGTATCCCTTTTAAGACCTTGTCCGTTAAAGAATTTCCCTAAAGAAAACATCAAAGAACAAAGAAAAAAAGAGTATGAAAATATTGATTATTGGAGGTGGGAACATGGGACTGACCTATGCCCAAAGTTTTCTAAGATCACACATCACGGTGAAAGAAGACATGATGATTTTGGAAAAATCAACAGAGAAAGCAAAGATCCTGGCCGCCAAGGACATTGGTACGGTCTATGGCACACCGGAAACCTGTATTGCCAAAGCAGATCTCGTCATTCTTGCCGTAAAACCCCAGGACACGCAAAGTCTTTTTCAGGTCATTCGTCCACATGTAGATCCACAGCAAGTGTTTTTGTCTATCATGGCCGGGGTGACACTGAATAGTATTGCCCAAGGTTTGGGAATAAAAAAAGTAATCCGGGCAATGCCGAATCTTCCTGCACAAATTGGAAAAGGAATGACTGCGCTCACCTCTTCGGATGAAGTCACCAGAATAGAATTGGCGATGGTGCAAAACCTCATCAATACCACTGGCAAAAGTATTTATGTAGAAAAGGAGTCTGCGATTGATGCGGCTACCGCAATTTCCGGTAGTGGCCCGGCTTATGTTTTCTATTTTATGAAAGCCATGATCGAAGCGGCTCAGTCTATGGGCTTTTCTACTTCAGAGGCGGAATTGTTGGTTGGTCAAACGTTTAAAGGAGCGGTAGACTTACAAACTAAATCTCCTTATTCTTGTGAAGAATGGATTCAAAAAGTCGCTTCCAAGGGAGGAACGACCGAAGCGGCTCTAGCTTCTTTTCTAAAAAACCGAGTCCATGTAGATATTCTGGAAGGGGCGAATGCGGCCTTGAAAAGAGCGGTGGAATTGGGAAAGAATGCCTGATGAATTTACTCCTTATTTTTTCTAAAAAACAACATCGCTCCTACCGTTTAAAACGATAGGAGCGATGTTTATTAAGATAGAGTCAAAGCGTACCTTATTCCACTTTAAATGCTCTCATCATCATATTCATATTCTCTTTATTGGCATCGGTGGTCATCGCGCGAAGCGTGTAATTACCCGCAGCGCTTGGTGTCCAAGCATCTGCACTAGTAAAAGTATAAGCAAGGTCAGAGTGGGCATGATCGTCGATAAGTGTACCAACCGTTTTTCCTTCTGAATCGATGATATCGATCAAGACATTGTGAATGCGCTCTCCAGCAGTTTCATGAGTATAAGTCACTTCTACTTCCAATGCTGTATTGATGGCAACAGTAGCATCCTCTCCAGGTTTTACGATATCGATCATCACCTTATATTCTCCACTATGTCCACCATGTGCTGCTGTAAAATTGACTTCTGATACAATCGCTTCTTCACCAGCATCATTTGTAGTGGTCGCTCTTAAGACATAAGTTCCATGCATTTCTGGTGTAAAACCATCGCCGTGAAAACTATAGCTCCCTTCTTCGTGAGTGTGCTCATCTTTTAATGTAGCGATTACTGCACCTTCTCTAAGTACTTCTATTTTTACATTGTGGATGATCTTATTATCTGGTCGAGTAAAATCCACATGAACATGCGCAACTTCTCCAACCGTAACTTCCGCACCTTCCGCAGGTGACATGATCGCGATGCTCGCATCATATTTATCCTCATCGTGCAGGTGTTCGTCTTCTCCACAAGACACCATCACCAAAGCTCCCATCATTAAAAACAAAAACAATAAATTTTTCATATCTAATTCTTTTTTCTTTTTTTTAAAGTAAAATAGCAAGAGCAACTGAAAAGCGCGTTTGTGCGCTAGCCTCTCCTGCTGAATAATTTTGTATCATTGGAACCTTCGTTTGCATCGTAAGATTCATTCTTCTAAATCCAGCCTCTACTCCAAGGTTGCCAAAGGTTCCGTATCCGGCAGAGGAAGGGTCTTCTAAAGAACCATTGCGTCGGCCATTATCCAGTATTTCGGAATAGACTCCAGCGAATGGTGCGACAGAAAATTTTGGCCAGCCTTTTTTCCAGAAAGCCAACAGGGATTGTGTCCATTGATTTCCAAAACGATAGTTGGCTTTGTTTTCTTGTCTGAATAAAGCACTCGCACTGGTATTAATGCCCCAATTAGCAAAATGCAGACTAAAATTACTTTGTAAGAGCGTTCCCCAAGCACCAGTCCCTGGGTATAGATAGTCTGGCGTTCGATCATCGTAAATTCCAACATACTTACCACTAGGGATAATCACTCCCGCTCCCGCCGACCAAAAGATCCTATGTCCCTTTTCTGTCATTTGATCTATAAAAGACCAATTGGCCAAGATGCTGATGTCTCCGATTCCTTTTTCATCTACGGGAATGGTTTCTGGTCCGGTGCGATTGATCAATCGATAAGGGAGTACTCCTTGTACGATCAGTCGCTTGGTCAGTCCTACACGCGCCAATAGTTGTATATCGGAAAATTGATCTTGATTTAAAGTGGTGCTACTTAGTTGGCCAATATTGAAAAGTGAATAGCGGTAATTCAATCCAAGAAAGCGCGCATTGGCTTGTGTCAACAAACCTACGCCACCTCCTGATATTGAAGATCCACAACCATCACATGCTTTTCCAATAGGAATCAACAAAAGTAGAATCACTACGGTAATTAGTGTTCTCTTCATTATTTGTTTCATTTAATTGTTCCGATAGAAATTCCTGTAAACCAATACAAATGGTCTAGCAAGGGTGATCTTCTACCAATGAAGTTGTTTAAAAACAACTTCAACATAAATTCAAGAGTCTAAACAATAAATGGAGATTCTTTTGGAGGATGGAAAATGGTGGTGACCAATCCTTGGTCCCTTAGATTGATGTAATTAAAATTAGGAGAAATGAAAGCAAGTATTTCACTTAAAATAGTAAAATCATTTTTTTCAACACTGGGAAAAAATTCTTCCAATTGCAAATTCGGAATGATGGGTGCAGAAGCTGGGCGCTCCTTTTGCTCCATCGTTTGCATCATCTTACTGAGCCGACAGTTACCATGACAGGTGTATTTTTTTACTTCTTTATTTTCACAAAAATTAGCAATGATGTAGTTCTGATTCCATTTGAAATAGGAAAACACCAATGCCGATCTGGTACTCAGAAAGCAGAAACAAGACACTAGTAAAATAACCGTAATTATCCTCATATTATTAATTACTACAAATTTAGGCAATCCTGTAAATAAAACAATCCCGAATTAGGAAAATGACTTTGAAACGATATTTTTTCTTCCTGAACAGGAATTGCCTTTATTCGATCTGTCTGCCTAATAAAAAATAGTAGTAAATACAGAATATTTTATGTAACTTTATTGCTACAGTTTTTTAATTTATTTGAGTACACCCAAGATTCAATTTATGGAGCTTATTTTTTTGATAACAGGCCTGTTAACTGGTGCATTGGCGGCTTGGTTTATTGCCAAGTATAAGTATAGTAGTGAGAATGGGAGTATTCCATATGACGATTTGCAGGAAAAATATGTTTTAAAGGAAGTCTATGATGGCCTGCAAAGTCAAACCGATCTCTACCGAGATGATTTATTGGATAAAGAACAGGAATTGAGAGAGATTGGTGCTAATTATTCTGCGAGCCAGCAAAGTTTGAAATTTATGGAAGAAAAAATAGCTGGCCAGGAAGCGGAAGTTGCAAAATTGCAAGAACAATTTCGGGTGGAGTTTGAAAATACGGCCAATCGGCTTTTTGAAGAAAAGAGTCAAAAATTCACTTTACAGAATCAAAAACAACTACAAGACGTTTTGGCTCCGCTCAAAGAAAAGATCCATGATTTCGAAAACGGAATTGAAAAACGTTTTCTGGAGGAAACCAAA
>CALLVY010000861.1 GCA_938015925.1 uncultured Saprospiraceae bacterium | reverse complement strand
TGGATGTAATGGAACGGGAATTCTGATCAGACATTGGAGTGCGAGTGATGACTGTGGCAACACCACTTTGGATTCTCAGCAAATTACCATTGTCGATAGCCTCGCTCCTACTTTTGTGACACCAGCTGATTTGACTTTGTTTTTTGATGTCAATTGTAGTGTCGATACCAGCATTTTAAACACTGGTTCGATCACAGATATTTCAGGAACCTGTTCGAATGGCCAAACCACTTATCAGGATGATTTTTCTGCCCTTTCTTCTTGTAACGGAAGCGGAAACATTCAGCGGATATGGAGTCTAAGTGATGCCTGTGGAAATACCGCTGTAGATACTCAAATCATTACTATTCTTGATACTTTAGCACCTGTATTTTTTGCCCCAGTTGACATTACCGTTTATACAGATAGCCTTTGCCAAATCGACACCCTTTCTATCCATACTGGAACGATCAATCTTATTGGTGACAATTGCTCCGGAGAATTAGACACCACTTATATTGATGATCTAAGCGGACTGACGGGATGTCAGAATACAGGTATTATAAGTAGAATTTGGATTCTGTCTGATGCTTGTGGAAATATAGCTACAGATACACAGCAAATCAGCATCATGGATACCCTCGCTCCTATTATTACTGGTGTACCTTCAGATACCGTATTGAGTTGCGATCAAATTCCGACGGTTGCGAATCCTTTGGTAAATGACTTATGTGGCAATGCCGTAAATCTTATTTTCACTCAAGACACCCTAGCCGGTACTTGTAGCGGTCAGTATACTTTGGTCAGAACCTGGTCCGCAAGCGACCTATGTAATAATCAATCCACCTATAGTCAGCTGATAGAAATCATCGACACCATTGCTCCTATTATCCTTAATATCCCAGCTGACCTAACGGTCAATTGTGATTCTATTCCTTCCGTTCCTGACTTGCAAACCACTGATGGTTGTAATCCATATTTTAGTATGGTCATGGAGGAAATAAATCAACCTGCTATTTGTGCCAATGCTTATATTTTAGAGCGAATTTGGACGGTGAGTGATAGTTGTGGTAATACCTTTTCTCATACGCAGCACATAAGAGTAGAAGGATGTGACTCCAATGCAGGTATAAGCTTGGGACAAGACACCAGCCTATGTGAGGGAGAACCGATAAGCTTAGAAATCACATTAATAAATGGGTATTCAAATCCCGTTTTCCAATGGCAGTTTAGAAACGACCTTAATTTGCCTTGGGCAAATATTCCTCTAGCAAATGATGCCGAATATATTATTAACGAGGTTCAGTTAGCTCATACAGGTTGGTATCAGGTATTGGTAGCCAATGACTCTATTTCTACACAGGACACCCTATGTGTCGTCACTTCTGATGACCTACATTTACAAGTACTTCCAATAGCACCTCCTACCGAACTTTCTTTTAGCATTTGTAGTGGAGATAGTTTGGTTTGGAATAATGTTGTTTTTACCAGCAGTGGAAATTTTTCAGACACTTTGATTTCTCATTTGGGTTGTGATAGTGTGGTAAATATCATTTTAACGGTACTTCCACTCGCTCAAGAAAGCATAGCTGTTTCTTTATGCCCTGGTGAAGTTTACAATGGCTCACTAATTTACTCGGATACCTCATTTGTAGATACCTTGACAACCCTTGATGGTTGCGACAGCCTTCTTATAACCCAAATATCTATCCTCCCTACTTACAGGGATACCAGTATTGTTCAACTGTGTAGAGGAGGAATGTTTCAGGGAATAACTTTTACTCAAGATTCTACTTGGACCGTTTTTGATACTACTCAGACTGGTTGTGATAGCATTCAGGTTTTTGAAGTTTCTATATTACTTAGATCCGAAACCCTTGTTCCATTGGACATTTGCCAAGGCGATTCCATCTTTGCAGGTGGAGCTTTTCAGTTTACTGCGGGTACTTATGAAGATCTGTATCAAGGCAGTGATGCTTGTGATAGTTTGGTGCAAACCATTCTTAGCGTACATGCTCCTGACACCACCATCCAGCAAATAAATATTTGCCAAGGAGATAGTGTTTTGATTTTTGGAGCATTCCAAAATACTTCTGGTATTTTCTTCGATACCCTTTCCAACATCTGGGGATGCGATAGTCTTTTACAAACCGAACTTATCGTCAGTGATCAAGTGGAAGTACAAGAAGCCGTCGAGCTTTGTCTCGGTGAAGATTATAATGGCATCTTTTATCAAAACGATACCATCATCAGAGATACTACTTTTAGTGCCATTGCTTGTGATAGCATTCATATTTTGAACATTAGTATTTTTATACCTTCTGTCGATTCTACTTCTATTGAATTGTGTAGCGGTGGAATCTTCCAGGGTATTACTTTTACTCAAGATTCTACTTGGACAATCAACCATTCTACCGTAGCAGGTTGCGATAGTATCGAGGTCTTTGAAGTTACGGTATTGCCTCACGATGAGACCATTTTCAATTTTGAAATCTGTCAAGGCGATTCCATCTTCGCAGCTGGTGCCTACCAATTTTCCACTGGTACATATAACGACTGGTATCAAACGACCCATGGCTGCGATAGCCTGGTACAAACCATCCTAATTGTGCATTCTCCTGACACCACTAAAACACTGGTCAGTATTTGCCCCGGAGATAGTGTATTCGTTTATGGACAGTATCAGTCTGCTCCTGGGATTTACTTCGACACCCTGGCTACCACCCTGGGCTGTGACAGCGTCTTACAAACCGAAGTCTTTTTACTTTCCATCCGGGAAGTTTATTTGACCGAGACCATTTGTGAGGGAGACAGTGTATTGATCAATGGCGTTTTTGAACAAGAGGCTGGAATCTATTCGCAATTGTTAAGTGGTTCAAATGGATGTGATAGTATTGTCCATCTGGAATTATTGTTGGAACCAGTGGTAGAATTGTGGGCAGATCACCATGAAATTTGTGCGGGAGAGGAAGTGCAGCTTTCCGTGGAAGGTTCCGAAGCAGTCATCTGGAGTCCGGCCTATGGCTTAAGTTGTACCGAATGTCCAGACCCTATCGCATCGCCAGACGTCACTACGACCTATATTGTTAGTGCACCGAGTTGTGATGGTACTACCGCTACCCTACTCGTTCAGGTCGTGGTACATCAATTACCGACCATTGAGGTGGATGCAGCAATTGAAGCGGTTTTGGGAGATACTTTGTTCTTATCCGCCGATACCAATTTTCCCGATGCTCAAATCAGTTGGTACTCAGAGCGTGGAGATACCCTTTGCACCGATTGCCAAACAACATGGACCATTGCAGATGCGCCTAAATATGTAGTGGAGGCCATTAGTTCGGAAGGTTGTATTGCAAGAGATGAAGTAAATATAAGAATAAGTACGGAGTGTGAAGATGGAGAGTTGGATGCTGCTAATTTCATCACTCCAAATGGAGATGGCCATAATGATTTCTTTGAAGTCAGATACGACAATTACGCGCGATTAAGCTTGCTCCGAATATACAATCGTTGGGGAGAGTTGGTATTCCAAACCACCGAAGTAGAAAGAGAGAAATGGGATGGTTACTTCCAGGGCAAAGCCCTCAACCCAGATGTCTATTTCTATTACCTGGAAGCATTCTGTCTCAATGGAGATTTGATTCTGCACAAAGGAAACATTACCATAATAAAATAACCTACGATAGCCTCCCCCTGCTATTAATCGAAAAGTTCAAAAAAACCCAGGACTCATGAGAAAAATTTATTTAACACTGTGCTGTAGCCTCTTGGCTGTTCTGGGGGGACAACTCGCGGCACAGGATATTCACTTCGCACATATTCATGCTTCTCCCACTTACCTCAATCCAGCCATGACGGGGATGTTTGAAAATGGCTCTATGCGATTTATTGCCAATACCCGTAGCCAGTGGGAAACTATTGGTGGTAAGGGATATAAAACTGTGGCGCTTTCCACCGATGGCCAACTGGGGAGTTTAGGAGAGAGTAGCCTACTGGGTGGTGGATTGCAATTGACCGCTGACCAAGCTGGAGATTTAAATTTCACAAAATCTTCTGCCAGTCTAACGCTGTCTGCCATCAAATCCTTGAATCGCAAGTACGAACACTTCATCGCCATTGGCATTCAAAATGCCTATCATAATTATCGTTTGGATTATAGTAAAATGGTGGGTTTTGACAGTGAGCCCTTAGTCGAGAATGGAGCACCCAATAAATTAAACTTTTGGGATCTATCCCTTGGGGCAGCCTGGTATTATACTTTTAAAGATCGAAGTACCATGTATCTGGGGGCAGGACTTTTCCATATCAACACGCCCAATACCTCTTTCTTTAGTCGAGCAGAATCTCCGAGTGAATATCGAGAGGAAAACCAGGAGGAACTGTATCAAAAATTCGTCATCCACGGCGGAGCTTATTGGCGAATGGGTAAACAAGTCACCGCCTTACCTAGTTTTATGTATCTCGATCAGGGTCCCCATCAGGAAATCAATATCGGTACTTTCCTGAGGTTTGCCAGAGGCAAATCTTTTACCATTACCAATTATGCTTTTTACTTCGGTGCCTGGACGCGCTGGCATATTGAAAAAGATATTTTTGATGTGGATGCGATTATTACCTCTTTAAGAATGGATGTCAACCGAACGTCTTACACTATTTCTTTTGATACAAATGTGTCTAGTTTAAGTCGGGCTAGTTTTGGAATTGGTGGCCCGGAAGTATCTATTGTAAAAATCATTGGTCCGCAAATGTCTAATCGTAAACCGAATAAAGTGAAGTGTCCTGCTTTTTAAAAATAACTTTCCTTGGAGATTAAATACACTGTGTAATAAAAGACAGGAAAAATAAATTTACCCAAACCCTAACAAAAGTTAATCCTCGTGATTTTTCTTTAGCCCTCCCGGAGTACTATCAGTAGTCCAAAACCACCATTCCATCAAACGGAAAATATTTATTATTGCAAATCCTAAAGCGCCCACCTTTAGTCTCCTAAATTAGTTTTCCAAATCAAAACCCCAACAAGGTATTTAGCATTCAAATCGGAATCCAATCTCCAATCTCATTAATAAAATTGCTTAGTAAGCATTATTCTCAAGTCAAGGAAGACCTTCCACCAAGCAGTAAAAGAAATCAAATAAAACGATAAATTTTATAAAAACTGTCTTATTACACCATAATAAAGATTATTAAAAAATAAGCAAAAGTAAAAAAGGTATATTGCCTACTTACAAGAAAGACAGAGCTAAACCAAACCTATTTTAAATTCCAACTTAACCCTAAACACTTATTCCAATGAAAAAAAAGACCAACTCTCTACTCTTGTTTTTTTCCTTAGCTTTATTTTTTGTACTCTTTCAATCCAATCGCGCTGGCCGCCCTGGTGCCTGGGCAGCTGCTCCTGGAGACAGTGGAGTTTGTGCCACCTGCCATACTAGTGCTGGTTCTGGGAATATTGCCCTTACCGGTGCTCCTGCGGTATATGCACCAGGAACCACTTACAACATGACCCTCACCCTAACAGATGCTACTGCATTAGTAGGCGGTTTTCAAATCGTTGCAACCAATGGAACGACTAACGCACTCGTTGGTGCTTTTACTCCTGCTGCTGGTCAAAGACTAAATGACATCAATAGATTAGTGCAAGATGATGCCGCTCCTTTTGCTGGCGGAAGTGTCAGTTGGCCGATCAGCTGGACCGCCCCCGCTACCGGAGGCCCTGCTAATATCCAATTCTATTTTGCAGGTAATGCGGCCAATAATAATTTCAACAATGGAGCTGGTGATAAGGGATACAGCAGTAGCAGCGCCCTGATCTCCGTCCCAGTGGAATTGATGGCTTTCGAATTGGAAGCCAGTGATAAAGCGGTGACCTTAACTTGGGCCACAGCATCAGAGATCACGAGTTCTCATTTTACTATTGAACAAAGTACGGATGGTCGAAATTTTGAGGCCATCGGAAAAGTAGAAGCAACTGGCTCAGCTTATGAAACGACGTCTTATACTTATACTGATGAACAAGCGGCGATTGGTAAAACAAATTATTATCGATTGCTTATGGAAGATGAAGATGGTCAATATGAGTATTCTTCCCTTAGAAGCATCCACTTGGAATCTTTGGAAGATCGACGCTTAAAAGTTTATCCTAATCCGGTATTGGCTGGCGAGGTATTGAATATCGACATCGCAGAAATAGACCGCAATACAGCAGTGGACTTGAGTGTTTTTAATGCTTTGGGGCAACAGGTTTATTTCCAGCAGATTGATCGGGCGGAAAGTATGCCGCTACAAATGCCTCTGCTTGATTTGGCTCCGGGGATTTATTTTGTGCGACTTAGTGATGATCGGGCTGTTTTGGGAACGGAGCGTTTGATTTTGGAGTAAGGTTTTATAAAGAAGTTAGACTTGGCACTCAAAGGGAGATTTTTCTCTTTGAGTGCTTTTTTTGGGGAATTGGGGTTGGTCTAATTTATAATCATTGATATGTACTACAATATTAAACCCTCTAAAATTTCACCTCCTCTATAGTCCCTACTTCAACTCCAACAACAAAATCTCCCAAATATCCTCATAAGGCAGCACCTCGATATCCGCACTCTGATTCGCCATATTAAGTGGAATACCTGCTAGTTTTTTTCGATCTTTCTCCGTCTTTTCCAATACCAATTTCCGTTTAAAATAAGCCTTCGGTATGATCAGCAGCATATGGATAAAAATATTGCTGCGCAAATTGTGCACCTTATCGACATAGCGATCTTTGTATTTTTCAATGGCCTCCATTCGGTCGATGACCAGGTCATAATTTTTTTGTTGGAGGAGGAGCATAATTTGAGAGATTAGGATTGGTACGTTGAGTCCGCGTTTGTCTTTAAAAAAGATAGGTACCTCATTGGCATACCTACTAATGCGAAATCTCTTTTGCGCTTTATCCTCATCGCAGGGGGTAATTTTTCCAGCATTGATAAAGAAGTAGAGCCAAGCTTCATAGACTTTCCAGACTTCCCGAACATTGTCATGTAAAGTTTTGAATTTTCGATGTTCGGTAACTTCATTAAAAATAGACCAGGCTTTTTGGTAGCGTTGGGTATGGAAGCAAAGGGAGACGTAAAGCTCTTTGTATTTGAACCAATTGTAGATTCCTTTTTCCATAATTTCCAGGCCAGCCAAAATATTAGCCTCTCCTTTTTCATAGAGCCGCAGTTGAATACAGCAGGAGGTCGCTTGAGAAGAAATGTTGATGATCGACTTGGTGTGTAGAAAAGGCAAAGCTTTGATATGAGCGAGCCCCTCTTCGCAGATGGCCAAGGTTTTTTCGTACTCATTGATGCTCATATATTTGACCACTTTAATCATGGTCAGGTGGTAGACCCAATTGGCGGAAGGCTTGGAAGGGATGAGTCGATCGGGTTGGCTCAAGTATTTTTGAGACATTTCGTGGATAAAAGGTTTGGTCGACTTACTGTTTACATAATGAATCAATAACTCAAAAAAAACGCCTTCCACTTCCAGTTCTGCATTCAATCGCTCGGTACATTCTTTTAGCATCTGATCGTAATAACGAAACTCATCGTGGCTACCCAAGATGGCCGCCGTATGGGTTCGTAAAACACGAGCCATAAACAATTGCTCTGCTGTAAATTCGTAGGTTTGTGCAATTTTCAAACCTTTCTCTGCAATAAAGATGGCATTTTGTTTAAGCCCTTTGGTGAGTAGAATGCCTAAAAGATTATTGAGCTTTTGTACCCGTAGTTTGGCATTGTGTATATCGCTGTATTTCTTAGATTTTACATCAATAAAAAAAATAGTATTGAATAATCTTTCGCGTAAGGTGTGCTTGAGTTTGTAATAGGCATTGCGATTGCTCCCGTCTGGATACAAATGAGCCATAGCTTCTTCATCACTGGTAACCTTCCCCTTGCGGATACCATTATACAATTGCATCAATTTGGTATCACTATCAATACCCTTATCGATAATTTCTATAGACTTTGTTTTATTCAAATCAATCAAGCTGATTAATTCTTTCAGTTTCTTCATAATCCTCCATATTTTTTTAAAAAAAAAGTAAGTATAAGGAGAGGCTACTTTTTAAGACAAAAGCTTTGGTATCGAAACGATGATGAATAAGAAATTTAAAAATCCATGTCCAGTTGTTGGCTTGACCAACAATCAAAAATCGAAGACTTAGGAAAGTTAAAACAATAATCCGCTTGATCTACAAGATAACAAAACATTGATAGTTGAGGTAAGGTTTTCCCAAGTATTTTTAAAGCGCTGGTCTTCTCTCCCCTCTTGTTTTTTCATTTTCCGCTTCTCCTACTCCCCAAAAGTACAGGAAAGATTCTATGTTTTTCTGTCCGTGCTTTCGGCGATTTATCCAGTCATTTTTGTGAGGTAAGAAATAAAAATTTCACCAACCAAAACCTATAAATCATGACTGCAATTATCGCATTAATCATCGCCCTTGGATTCCTTAACAGCCCAGAAGAATTTTACAATCTCAACCAACAACAACAAGATGATCTGATTGAAATCGTCATTGTGGATGATATGGACATGTGATTTTTTTACACCAATCCAAGTAATACTTCTACATAACAAAACACTGATTTTTAGCTGTTTAAAAAAAAACAACCCAAACTCTAAGGGTAAGAATCAACAAATAACTGTCCAACAACTAGCTTCATCGACTTCCGATATTTGAATTGTAATTAAAACCATTGAAACGAAAAAATAATGACATCAGACTTTCCACATAAAAAAATGCGGTCCCTTTCGAAAGGACTTGAAGAGTACATCGGAAAGCGCTTTC
>CALLVY010000860.1 GCA_938015925.1 uncultured Saprospiraceae bacterium | reverse complement strand
TCGGTGAATGCTACCGCATTCAACCCGAAAACGGAATTTGGCCTCTGGCCACTAAAAGGATCTAAATAGAACAAGAAGTTACTTGGATGAATAGAAGGTAGTGGCCAGAGGCCAAAAATCTAACCGGTTTCAATGCAATAGCATTGACCGAGCGACGATAAAAAATAATTCAAGCATTGGAGAATGCAATGCAGCAGCATTGACGGGCGACGAGAAAAATAAATAATCCAAGCTCGTAGAATGCAGCAGCATTGACCGAAGAAGAAGAAACTAAAAAATCCCCAAGCTCGGTGAATGCTCTTGCATTCAACCCGAAAATGGATTTTGGCCTCTGGCCACTAAAAGGATCTAAATACAACAATAACAACAACCTACGCTCTAAAATGCGCTACAAAATCTACGACCAACAAGGCCTAAATTTTTTAACAATGACTGTGGTGGACTGGGTAGATGTATTTACAAGAAGCACTTATAAAGATATTGTCATTGACAGCTTAAAATTTTGCCAAGAAAAGAAAGGACTGGTCATCTACGCTTATGTCTTGATGAGCAACCACCTTCATTTGATTGCACATGTCACAGAAGAATATCAATTGAGTGATACGATAAGAGACTTTAAAAGTTATACGGGACAAGCTTTAATTCAAGCCATAAAAAACAATCCAAAAGAAAGCCGTAGAGCATGGATGTTGCATCGTTTTGCCTGGAATGCTCAGCAAAGAAAGGAGGCCAATCGGAAGTATCAATTTTGGCAAAATGATAATCATCCTATAGCTTTGTATAGCCCTAAAGTGATCTGGCAGAAGATAGATTATGTGCATCTGAATCCAGTCGTAGCAGGAGTAGTAGACGAAGCAAGAGCATACCGCTACTCCTCTGCCAAAAATTACGCTAATGAAAAAGGGTTGTTGGAGGTCGTATTGATGGATTTTCTGGATGAAGTTGGTTTTACTGGTGGTGGTGGTTTTTAAAAAAAAATAAGGCAGTGGCCAGAGGCCAAAAGGCTAGCCGGTTTCAATGCTGGAGCATTGACCGAGCAACGAGGAAATAAAGAAAAACAAAGTAAGATAAAACAATCCAAGCTCGGTGAATGCTACCGCATTCAACCCGAAAACAGATTTTGGCCTCCGGCCACTAAAACGATCACCCTCAGCCCCTCCCCATACCCATTCACCCCCCTCTTTTTCCCTTTCAGAAATTTACGCCTTGTAAATACCAACAAACTACTTATCTTAAAGTATGATTTATTGGTACACCCTCTTATTTGCCACTTTTTGCGCTTGGCAAAATCCAAATTCCAAGCCCAACCGCGATTTATTCATGCTCTCGGAAGGACAGATCACCTTTAATTCTTTCGCACCATTAGAAACCATCACTGCTGCTTCTTCGGAGATTAAAGGAGCCATTGATCCTGCGACCCATAAATTTGCCTTCTCCATCGGACTGAGTAGTTTTGAAGGTTTCAATAATCCCTTACAAAAAGATCATTTCAATGAAAATTTTATGGAAACCAATCTCTATCCGGTAGCCACTTTCGCAGGGAAAATTATTGAAAAAATAAATTTTAAAAAAGAAGGCGAGTATACCGTTAGGGCCAAAGGGAAATTGAAAATTCATGGAGTGACTAAGGAACGCATTATCAAAAGCACTATCTTGATCAAAGACGGAAGACTTTTTGTAAAATCCGTTTTTTCGGTTTTGTTAAAAGAATACAATATTACTATTCCCAGGATTGTACACCAAAAAATAGCGAAAGACATATTGGTCTCCGTGGATGTCATCTTTGATCGGCCTATGCCATAAGCACAACCATTTGAATATCATTTTTTGAACAAAATTTCAACATATCTCTTTCTCTTAGCCTTTTGCATGAGCTCCTTGCTTTTGGCCCAGTCTCCCCATTTCAATACCTACGAAATCGAAGCCCTTTATCCCAATGGACAAGTCCATCTAATTTATGAAGATGCCAATGAAATACTTTGGCTCGGCACTTCCGATGGACTGTTTCTTTTCGATGGACAAAAATACAATCCGTTTTTACGAGCCGATACTTTGTCGAATGAGGTCACGGCTCTCTTTCAGGATCGAGAAGGGATGCTTTGGGTGGGCTATGCTGATGGCGCTATTGCTCATTTGCTCAATCAAAAATTAGTTACCTGGACGCCCGCTCGCGATTCCATATACGAAGCGATTATCGGAATGGTGCAAGATGAAGAGGAGAGAATCTGGATTGCAACTTATGGACAAGGTTTGCTGCTTTGGCAAGACCAAGAATTGCTATCAATCAAGGAAGAAGGAGAATTGCTAAGCAATAATATTTATGACTTGGTAAAAGACCAATACCACAATATTTGGGTGGCGACAGATGAAGGGATTACCATTTGTGGATTTACCAATGGAGAATTGAGTTTTAAAAACATGACTCGGGCGCAAGGATTGCCAGATGAAATCGTCAAAGACTTACTGGTAGATGCCAATGGTAATATTTGGATTGGAACCTTCGATAAAGGTATTTGTTATTTTGATATCGAGGAGAAAACGTTTAAATATCCTGTGTCGAAAGAAGAATTGGGAGAAGTTACCTGTATGGAAATGTTTGACGATAAAGAATTGTGGGTGGGCACCAATGGAAATGAATTGTGGCGCTATGATTTTTTGACTCAACAATTTTCAAGGGTAGGAGAGGGGAAAAAATTAGGAACGAAAATTTATGACCTCTGTAAAGATATAGAAGGAAATCTATGGGTCGTATCTGATGAAAATGGCATCCAGCAGGCCAATCGTCAATTTGAATTTTTGCCTACCGAATTCCAAAATATTCAAGCCGTATTATCAGATGAAAAGGAGGAACTTTGGATCGGTACTCAAAACGGTCTTTTTAAATATAAACCCAAAAAACAAAATCCCTTCGAATTGGTTTTGCCCAACACTGCTTTGAATATACTGAGTCTGTATAAAGACAAATACGGAGTGCTCTGGATCGGTACTTTTGGCGATGGCGTACTTTGCTATGATGCAAAGACCAAGCAAAAAAGATGGTTGACAGAACAGGATGGACTGAGCAACAACAGCGTTATTTCTATCGATGGACACAACGGCCATATTTGGTTGGCGACTTTGGGAGGAGTTACCGAATTTGAAATAGCTCAAAATATTTTTGACGTCCGCAGGCCGCAGTTTCATTCCTTTGATCAGGAAAGTGGTTTGGGAACCAATTATACCTACAAAATTTTTATAGACAGTCAAGAAAAAGTTTGGTTTGCCAGTGATGGAAAAGGGGTGAGTGTTTTGGAAAACGGAAAATTTACCAATTACACCCATGCCATGGGGAAAGATCTGCTCGATTCACTGGTAGAAATTCCGCTCAAAGCCGTCTATTCCATTACGGAAGATTTGCAAGGTCATATTTGGCTGAGTACGGCGGAGCAGGGAATCTTTGAATTTGATGGCCAGCATTTTCAGCAACTCACCGTGAAGGAAGGGATTCGAGATTTAGAAATCACCAGTTTGATTCGGGATAAAAAAGGAAATATTTTGATTGTTCATCCCACAGGAATTGATATTTTGGATCCCCTAAGCCATCATTTGATTTACTACGGAGAAGAAGTTGGTATTGAAAATATCGCTCCTAATTTGAATGCAGTGACAACAGATCAGAATGACGATATTTGGATTGCCGGACAAAAAGAACTCATCCGCTATAGTCCTTTAAATGAAGATTTAGAAATTCATCCCCGCACACTGATCAACAAAGTTTCCATCTTTTTAGAACCCGTTGATTTTGCCCAGACCAATCAATTTACCCATCAACAAAATAACCTGGTATTTGATTACATGGGCGTCTGGTACACTTTCCCCGAAACCGTAAAATATCGCTACATCCTGGAAGGCTATGACCACAACTGGATTTTATCTTCTGATACCCGCGCCACCTATTCCAATTTACCGCCTGGCGAATATGCTTTCAAAGTCATGAGCACAGAAAATGATGTCTTTTCCCATGAACCAATCGCCACCTATAAATTTGAAATTCTCACTCCTGTTTGGAAGCGAACTTGGTTTTTATTACTCCTTGGAATTTTGGGTTTGAGCTTATTTCGCTGGTATCAATTGAGTCGGGATGCCCGATTGCAGAAAGTGAATTTATTGGAAAAAGAAAGAGCCGAAAGCCAACTCGAAGCGATCAAAGCACAGATCAATCCGCATTTTTTATTCAATAGCTTTAATACCCTGATTGCTCTTATTGAAGATGATCAGGGATTGGCGGTGGAATATGTAGAAAATCTATCCGACTTTTATCGTTCTATTTTACAATATCGAGACAAAGAAATTATACCCATAAAAGAGGAATTAGAGATCGTGAAGAAATATGGTTTTTTAATTAAAAAACGCTTTGGGAATAATTTCAACATGGACATTCATATCAAAGGAGAGCCAATTTATGTTGCTCCTTTTACCCTTCAGGTTTTAATTGAAAATGCCATCAAACACAATGTGATTTCCGCCAAAAAACCTTTGTACATCACCATTGCGATTGAAGATGGAGCATTTGTAGTCGTCAAAAATAATTTGCAAAAGAAAACCGAACAAACAAAATCCACTGCCTTCGGCTTAGAAAGCATTGCGCAGCGCTATCGCTTGATGATCAATAAGTCGATTGAAGTTTTAGAAACCGGAGCAGAATTTATTGTTAAAATCCCCATTATAAAATAACCCCCAGATGAAAGCCATCATTATAGAAGACGAAGAAATGGCCGTGCGAAGGCTACAAAAATTGTTGCTGGAAATAGATCCTGAAATTACCTTTGTCGGAATCGCCGACAGCATTGAATCCTCCATTCAGCTTTTTGAAAATACTCCGGATTACGATATTGTTTTCATGGACATTCATTTGGCAGATGGATCAAGTTTTGAAATTTTCCAACTTATTACCATCACCAAACCACTAATTTTTGTTACCGCCTATGACGAATACGCGGTAAAGGCTTTTAAGGTAAATGCCCTGGATTATATTCTCAAACCTGTTAAAAAAGCAGAGCTTAATCAAGCCTATAAAAAAGTGAGCCAAACCTATCTTTCCAATGATTTTGATTACAAAAGATTAGCCGATGCCATTCAGCAAACCAATTATAAAAAACGTTTTCTGGTAAGGATTGGAAAACAAATGAAAGTGGTCGAAATAAAAGACATCGCCTATATCTACACCAAAGACAAAATCACTTTTCTAATGGCCTTTGATGGCAAACGCTATCCCATGGAACTCTCCTTGGATAAATTGGAAGAAGCACTAGATCAACGCATCTTCTTCCGAATCAATCGCCAATTTATCGTTGCCCTCGAAGCCATCCACGAGATGTTGGCCTATTCCAAAGCCCGTGTCAAACTGAAGCTCCAACCTCCTTGCGATATTGAAACCATCGTAAGCACCGAACGGTCGCCCACCTTTAAAAAATGGCTGGTTGGAGAATAGGTTTTTGATGATTTCTTCTCTTTTATTATTGACTAATGCTTGAAGAAAAAGATTCTAAAAAGGACCAGTCACAAGCAAGTATTAACCCAAAATTATTCCTTTCCTAAAGACTTAGCCAAGTATTCTCCAGCCCTTTGCTTGTTCAACCCCTTTTTTTTCCTGTTCAGGAAGTATTGTATTTCAATGATATCCTAAAATTTTATATTTATAAGGTAAAAATAAACGCTTAATTGATTGCACGATGCAGTTTCGAAAAACCAACCCTGTTATGAGGCCAGCTTTATCCTTTTTTTATATCCTCTTCCTAGTCCTATCCAGCTCTTTTTCTTTAGCAGCCCAATGTGATGCCCTATTCACTTTTGATCAAACGGACATCACCATTCAATTTACAGACCTGTCTACTTCTCCAGCCAATGACCCCATTGTTTCCTGGTTCTGGGATTTTGATGATGGAACCACTTCCAATTTGCAAAATCCACTTCATACTTTTCCCGATCCGGATCGGTACGACGTAGAACTGACCATCACCACAGCAGGTGGATGTACCTCTACCTTCGATATCAGAATTGAGATTTGTGTTCTTGGATTGACTGTCAATGTTGGTCAAAATTGCAATGGAAATAATGAAATTACCGTAAGTCTTACCGTTACGGATCTTTACGATAATGCTGATGAAATTGATATCGCCGTCGACGGCGTATTGATTCCCGGAAGTCCTTTTAATATAGATGCTTCCAATCCTGTTTTTGTAAATGTCGATGTGATCGGTGATGGGCTTCAACATACCATTACGATTACATCTGCCGATATCTCCACTTGTTTTACTTCCTATACTTTTACGGCTCCTGATTGCAGTTCCAATTGTTTTTTATCAAGTATGGATGTCAATGTTCAAGGTGGCGGTCTGCATGTCATTAATGTGGGCGATGATTTTTTTAGTCCCATTAGTACGACCATTATAGTAGGTGATGTTGTGCGTTTCAATTGGATTGGCGATGGACACTCTACGACCTCTGATGCAACAAGTGGCCCGGATAGTTGGAATTCAGGAGTCATCGGAATTGGTTCTACTTATGAGGTCGATATTGTCAATCCCGGCGTTCATCTTTTCTATTGTATCCCACATGGTGGCCCGGGAGGGTCGGGGATGGCGGGAAATATTGTAGCCAATTGTCCTCCCAGTAATCAATTTACATTAGACATTACTTTCAATACCTCTGTGGCTGACCCGCAAGGATATAATCTGCTGATAGATGGTGTCATCCAATCGGGCAGCCCTTTTTCTTATAATGGTACCGGCCCGCAAAGTGTAACGACCAATCAAGTAGGAGATGGCCTTTCTCATACCATAGAAATTCAAGACGTAGCAGATATGACCTGCCTCATTTCCAGAACCTGGTTGGCGCCCGATTGTGGCGCTGCTCCTGCTTGTAGTATTTCTGGTTCAGCTATCGCCACAGGCGGTTGTGACGCTGGCAATAATATCCCCGTACAATTGACCGTCAATTCTATCAATGGAGGACCGACAGGTTTTGATGTTTTGGTGGATGGTGGAATTGTACCTGGTAGCCCATTCGTCTATGACGCCTCCGGCCAAACCATGATCACTATTGATGTGATCGGAGATGGTCAATCTCATAATATTACCATACAAGACAATTCCGATCCCAGCTGTTCAGGTACTACCAGCATTTCTACCATTGATTGTTCGATTACCTGCACCCTGAGTAATATTTCTACTTCTACTGGTCAGCCAGTTACCCATACGGTATTGGTCGAAGACTTCGTTTTCAATCCTGCAAATATCACCATCACCTCCGGAGATGTTGTCGAATGGCAATGGACTGGCGCAATAGATCACACCTCCACCAGCGATGCGACGACCGGCCCCGATAGTTGGGACAGTGGTTTTCTTGGAACGGGTTCTACCTATCTTTCCCCCGTTTTATCCGCCGGAGTACATTCTTACTATTGTATCCCTCATGGCGCTCCTGGTGGTACCGGTATGGCTGGAACAATTTCCGTCCAGGCCAATTGTACCAATGGAATGGTTAGTGTAAATGTGACTTTCGATCATGTAGGTGGTAGTTTTAATGGCTTTACCGTTTTGGTAGATGGTAGTAATTCTGGCACTTTTAATTATGATGTTTCTGGCACAACGAGTGTATCGGTAAATGTAGTTGGCGATGGCCAAAGTCATACCATAGAAATCATAGATGCCGACGATGCCGCTTGTAATATCAGTACAAATTTAGTCACCCCAGATTGTAATGCAAGTACCTGCCAACTAGGCGTGAGCGCGCAAGAAACGGGCGCCTGTGATGGCAATGATAATGTAGGCGTAGAACTAATAATCAATGATACCGGAGGCGGCACAAGTGGCTTTAACATACTGGTGGATGGAGGTCTATCTGGGAGCTTTAATTATGATGTTTCTGGCACGACGATCTTAGTAGTAGATGTTCCTGGTGATGGCTTAAGTCACACGATAGAAATCCTAGATATTGATGATCCAACTTGTACCGCTTCAACTTCTTTAAGCACAAGTAATTGTACCATACCCTGTATCCTTAGTAATATCGCCGCAAGTACCGGCAATTCCACCACCCACATCGTCCAAGTGGAAGACTTCGTCTTCAACCCAGCGAACATCACGATCACCTCCGGCGATCTCATAGAGTGGCAATGGACAGGCGCGATCGACCATACAGCCACGAG
>CALLVY010000859.1 GCA_938015925.1 uncultured Saprospiraceae bacterium | reverse complement strand
TCAACTTTGTGCTTTAACGTATCTTTAACCACTCAGGAAATTCCCGCTAATTAATTGACCCCTTACTATTATTTAGACACTACTTATTCATCAAAAGTAACTCTTTCGTAAATGAAACCATTGAAATTCATTCTGATCTTGGCGTTTTTTGTCAGCCAGTGGGCAAATGTACATGCTCAACAAGGAAATGCAGGGCGATTATCGGGAAATCTGGAAACCAATGCCAACTTTTTTCAGCGAGATACCCTGATTGGCGCAAATAATACGCCTCAATACGACCGCCAACTCTTCGGCGCAGAAGCCTGGATGCAGCTCAATTACAGCAATTGGGGCTTCGACATCGGTTTGCGCTTTGACTTATTCAACAATTCCAACCTATTAGATCCGGCCAATTCTTATTCTGATCAAGGTTTAGGGCGTTGGTATATCAAAAAGAAAATTAATAAACTCGGAATTTCTGTCGGATATCTCTACGACCAAATTGGTAGTGGTATCATTTTTCGGGCTTACGAACAAAGACCTTTATTGATTGATAATGCTTTGTATGGCATCCGTACTACTTACGACTTTAATGACAATTGGAAAATTAAAGGCTTTACCGGAAGACAAAAACTACAGTTTGATAGCTACGCTTCTATCATCAAAGGAATGAGCGTCGACGGATTTATCTCCTCCGATAGTAGCAAATGGACTTTTGCACCAGGTTTTGGCGTGACCAATAGAACGCTGGATGATGTTAGCATGGCTACCGTCGTAGGAGAAGTTGCTACTTATGTAACGACAGACAGTCTTACCCCTCGGTATAATTCTTTTGCCTTTAGTGCCTACAATACGCTAAGTGTTGGACCGGTAAGTTGGTATATTGAAGGCGCTTATAAAACGGAGGATCTTTTTGTGGATCCATTTGCTGAGCGAACCTTATTTAGTGGAGAGAAAATATTGGGTCGATTGGTGCAACGTCCAGGTTCCGTGGTGTATACAAGTTTGAGTTATGCCGCCAAAGGTTTTGGAGGAACGGCAGAATATAAGCGAACGAGAAACTTCACTTTCCGAGCTACTCCTTTGGTAGAACTCAATCGGGGAATCATCAATTTTTTACCTCCGATGACGAGAGTTAATACCTATCGTTTGACCGCTCGTTATAATGCAGCGACTCAGGAATTAGGAGAAGAAGCCATACAGTTGGATCTTCGATATTCGCCAAATAAAAAATGGAGTTTCAATTTCAATTTCTCCAATATCACAGATTTGCCAAACACCCAAACGGATGGAACTACAGAAGGCACTCAATTGCTTTACCGAGAATATTTTACAGAAATAGCTTATAAATACAAACGCAAATTTATTGTCACTGGAGGAGTACAATTGCAGACTTACAATCAAAATATTTATGAAAACAAACCGACGGCTCCTAATGTAGAAACCATTACGCCTTATTTCGATTTTCTATATAAAATTTCTAGAAAAAAATCGATTCGATTTGAAGGTCAATTTATGAAAGTTGGAGATGATGATAAGGCAAAAGCCAAACAAGATTATGGCGATTGGGCTTTTGGTTTAGTAGAATTTACAATGGCTCCGCATTGGTCTTTAGTGGTGTCGGATATGTATAATTTAGGGCCAGGGAAAAATTCCCCTTCCGATGCATCCGGTGAGAAATTGAGAATTCATTACCCTCGTTTTGATGTTTTTTATACCCATAATGCCAATCGTTTTTCTCTTAGTTACGTTAAACAAGTGGAAGGAGTTGTATGTACCGGTGGAATCTGTCGTTTGGAACCTGCATTTAGTGGGGTGAAAATGTCAGTGAGTTCGACTTTCTAATTTTTTATTTAAGCGTGTTTTGAGAAAAAATTAATTATTTATTCAAGAAAAAATATTCCAATGAAACGTTTATTTTTTATTCTATTAGTAGTATTTGTAGCTCAAGCTTGTAAGGAAATTCCACCCACAATTCCTATGGTCAACACTGGCGGTGAACGCAAGGTAATTATGGAAGAATTCTCTGGAGCCAAATGTGTTCCTTGTGCCGGCGCCAAAGCGGATATTGATAACCTCCTCAGCATATATGGAGAAAACCTGATTGTAGTGACGATCCACAGTACTGCTTTCCCAGGAAACGGAGATCCAGTGGCTGGTTCTAAATATGACTTTCGAATAGATGAAGGTGCTGAAATTGTCAGCATGCTTGGAAAGCCTAGTGGTATTCCTGCAGGATTTATCAATCGAGAGCTATTCGAAGGAGAAACAGATCGTGGATTGAATAGACAACAATGGGCGGGTTTTGTAGATCAGGCGATCAATGAAGATCCTGAAATGGGAATGAATATGACCACGACCTTTGATCCTCTTACCCGAGAGTTGACCGTCAATGTAACGATGGTTCCTGCAGCTAATATCAATGGCGATGTTCGGTTGACTTTGATGATTACGGAAAGTAATTTGATCGACAAACAAGAAACGCCAGAAGGTAGAGTGGAGGACTATGACCATGATCATATTCTGAGAGCGGTAATCTCTGGTGTAAATGGAGATAAAATTACAGAAGCACTAACGAATGGAGCGGTGATTGAGAAAAGTTACACCTTCACCATGCCAGCGGAAGATGGTTGGTGGGTCGCAGACAATTGTAACGTGGTTGCTTTTGCTTCTCACTTTGATGGAGAAGATCTTACGATCTTGCAGGCGGATGAAGTGCATGTGGGAGATTAAGTTGCGATTCTAAAAACCGCTAATAAAAAAGGCAGCGCTTATGACAAGCGCTGCCTTTTTTGTAAATAATTTTTGATTATTTACAACGCTCATAAACAGCTTTCAAATCTTCTTCATTTTCAATAGTCAACATGGTGCCATCTTTATCAAAAACAATGTCTACCGGAAATGCTAATTCAGGTTTTTCTTTAACATCAGGATTGGCTACATACCAAGCTTTCATGGCCACCTCCAATTCTTCTTTAGTATTTCCACTTACAATAGTCGCATCCGGCATGGTATAGCTGATTGGAAAAACAAAGTCAAAACATTCTTCCCAATCCTTTTCCTTTTTATCACAAGCCTCATAAACTACTTTTAATTCTTCTTCCTTGCTGATGGTTTTGATGGTTCCATCTTCAA
>CALLVY010000858.1 GCA_938015925.1 uncultured Saprospiraceae bacterium | reverse complement strand
AAAATTGATCCGTAACCAAAAAGAAGTATTTTCGTAATATTATAGTCCCATATCCTTTCGCAGATTAATTGTTTTGCGGAAGAGATACTAAATATTCCGAAAATGACCAGATCGATTACCTTTTTATCTTTCGCCTTCTTCCTATTAGCGATTCCTTCCCTTTTTGCACAGAGCCCAACTCGACCTAATGCCTTGATTTTCAAAAGAATCGTAACGGATTACCATGCTCCCTCTACCGGAGAATTTACCGAATTCGAAAACTATCGAGGTGGTTTTGAAGTCGCTTATCTGCGCAATTTAAGCCGTAGAGTAAGTGCGGCCATCCCTGCCAAAGTGGGCGTGATCAACCTCCCCGGCGAGTCAGAAAACCGAACGATTGTAAGTATCGATGGATTGATTCACCTACAATATTTTGAGTTTAAAAATCGCTTGATTCCTTATTTTTTGGCAGGAGCCGGAGCCGTATTTGAAGAAGACGCGGATATGAATATTCAAATTCCGATAGGCCTTGGCTTTCATGTCCGATTGGGACAATATGCTTATATCAATGCACAAAGTGAATTTAGAAAATCTTTGTCTGCTGATCGAGACAATTTGCAACATGGATTAGGGCTCGGATTCATGCTTGGAAAAACAACGGAGCAAATTGATTCTAGCCAGCTTTTCGGAACCGATTTGGATGGCGATGGAATTAAAAATGAAAATGATAATTGCCCGGAAGTCCCCGGATTAATAGCCTTTAATGGTTGCCCGGATACCGATAGCGATGGTATTGAAGATTCGAAAGACGAATGCCCCAAACTACCAGGAACCCTTGCGCTCAAAGGTTGCCCGGATACCGATGGCGATGGAGTAATAGATCCCAAAGATGATTGCCCGGAAGTAGTTGGAAAAGTAAATGGCTGCCCGGATGATGACGATGATGGCTTGGCCAATGCGGAGGATAAATGTCCCAACCAAGCTGGCCCCATTAGCAACGAAGGTTGCCCCGAAACCGATACCGACGGCGATGGCGTACCAGACAAAGCAGACGATTGTCCAGAAGTCGCAGGGCAAGTCAATGGTTGTCCAGATGCCGATGGTGATGGTATTGCCGATAAAGAAGATCGTTGTCCCAAATTAGCCGGACCGCTCAATGCACAAGGTTGCCCGGATACCGATAAAGACGGCCTCCACGATGACCAGGATCGCTGTCCGAATAGTGCTGGCCCAGCGAGTAATAATGGTTGTCCAGAAATTCGCCAGGAAGATAAAGCGACTTTACAATACGCCATTCAGGCCGTACAGTTTGAAACTGGCAAGGATCAATTGAAGCCCGCTTCTTATGCCATCTTGGATCAGGTATACCAAATTTTACAACGTTACCCTGATTATAAATTGATAATCAGTGGCCATACCGATGATCGGGGAACAGAAGAGAATAATCAAATCTTATCCTCCAATCGAGCACAGTCTTGCTATGACTATCTGCGAACCAAAGGCATCGACCTCAGTCGCTTGAGTTATATTGGCTATGGAGAATCTCGCCCGATTTCGGACAATGGAAATTCGACCGGACGTCAACTCAATAGGAGAGTGGAGTTTGATTTGGTACCTAGGTAGAAAAATAAATTGTCTAAAACCTAAAGACCCCAAACTCAATACGGAGTTTGGGGTCTTTAGGTTTTAGACCTTCTTTAGAATATCGGGGTCTTATACTTGTGGAATCCGCAATACCTGTCCTGGATAAATTTTATCAGGATGAGACAACATTGGTTTGTTGGCTTCAAAGATTTGTGGGTATTTCATTGGATCACCGTATTGAGTTTTAGCAATCATCGAAAGCGAATCACCTTTTTGTACCGTATAAAATACAGCTTCTGGCTCAGGATTGGCTACGTCAATGTGATCTTCTACACTACCAATACCATGTACATTTCCTAATGCTAAAATGATTTTTTCGCGATCAGCATTGGTATCTGTTTTTCCAGAAATAATTACTTGCTCTGCTAGGTCAAGAGACAAATTCTCAACAGGAATGCCCAGTCTTCTAACTTCTGCTTCTAATACTTGAATCTTAGTCAATTCAGGAGCCGCTTCAGGTGCTGCAACTGCTGCCTCTTTTTTCTTAAATAATTTAGATCCAGCATTCTTTAAAAATGAAAATAAACCCATGTTAAATGTTTTTTGTTAGCATGGCCTAATGGTAGGGCACAGCTAGGTTCAATAATAAATTAGGTATTTGAAAATATTTTTCTATCCTATAATTCTAAGACTTCGTAAAGCACAAAAGGTAACTTGTCAAGAGCTTTAGTACATTTTCTAAGTGCTAAAAGGAAAGAGGCTATTCTTTGGTATAATCCTGATAGCCCATTTTTTCGAGCCGTTTGTATTTTTTGGCGACACCATTGGCCATCTCTTTTTTATAGAGCGTCATTTTTTCCTGCACTGCTTTATCATGACTCCCAATAATTTGGACCGCCAGTAAGCCGGCATTTTTTGCCGCATTCAAAGCAACGGTGGCGACGGGAACGCCATTCGGCATTTGGAGAATGGATAAAATAGAATCCCAACCATCAATGGAATTAGAGGACTTTACAGGAACACCAATAACTGGCAAAGGAGAAATGGAAGCAACCATTCCTGGCAAGTGAGCGGCTCCGCCCGCTCCGGCAATAATGACTTTGATGCCTTTGGTATGTGCTTTTTTGGCAAAATTCATCATCCGCGTTGGGGTACGGTGAGCAGAGATAATCGTGAGCTCAAAAGGAATATTGAATTCCTTGAGCAGATCCGCTGCTTGTCGCATAACGGGAAGGTCTGAATCAGACCCCATGATAATACTTACTTGTGGTGATTTCATAAACGCTATTAACTAATGATTTTGAATTCCTGAAGAATCTGGCGTGCCTTGGTTTTTGCTTTTTCCAAATCCTTATCCACTACGGTGGCGTGGCCCATTTTTCGAAAAGGTTTGGTGACGGCTTTTCCATAGATGTGAAAATGAGCGCCTTCAATGGCGACCACTTCTTTCCACCCTTGAAATTTAACAGGCCCAGTAAATCCGGGAGCACCTAGAAGATTGACCATTACTGCGGCTTGATGCATTTCCGTACTTCCTAGCGGAAGGTTGAGAATGGCTCGAATTTGTTGTTCAAACTGAGAAGTCTGGCAAGCATCAATGGTGTGATGTCCACTATTGTGGGTACGCGGTGCGACTTCATTGACCCAGATTTGACCATCTTTGGTTAGAAATAATTCTACGGCTAAAAGGCCACAAACGTTGTAAGCTTCAATGGTTTTCTTGGCGAGTGCCTGGCAGGTTTCGTCCTGAGCTTCGGTCAATTGCGCGGGGCAAAAGAGAAATTCAACGAGATTAGCTTCTGGATTAAATTCCATTTCTACCGAAGGATAGGTTTTTACCTCTCCGTCCGCATTACGTGCGACTACCACAGCGATTTCCTTATCAATATCCACCAAATCTTCAATCATACAAGCGCCGGGAAGTAATTTACTCAGATAATCAGCTCCTTTGATTACGGCTACACCAGGTCCATCGTATCCTGCTGTTCTGGATTTCTGAACAAAAGGATAGGAAAGTTTACCGGATTCAATGGCATGTAAAACAGCCATTTTATCTTTATAAAGGGCAAAAGGAGCAGAAGGGATATTCTGTTCCTTATAAAATGTTTTTTGGAGCCCTTTGTCTTTGATGATGTCCAGCGCCTTTGGGCTGGGGTGCACAATTTTACCTTCTTGCTCCAGGCGGAGCAAAGCTTCGGTATTGACATGTTCTATTTCGATGGTCAGTACATCTACTTTTTGACCAAAATTATAGACATCATCATAGTCCTTAAAATTGCCTTCTACAAATTCATTGGCTACTGCTCCTGCTGGAAAATCTTTGGAGCTATCGAGGATGGCTGTTTTTAGGTCCCAGTTGCTGGCCGCAAGGGCGAGCATTTTACCCAATTGACCACCTCCAAGGATTCCCACTTTAAAGTCAGAACTCCCCATTTCCTTAGCATTTTGCTGCTGATTATTGACACTAGATTCCATGCTGCGAAATTATCCTTATTTGGGTTAATTCCATAAGAAATAGCGGATTTCTTAAGCAATGGAGTAGAATTTTTAGTCGGTAAAATCCTTGGAAAGGAAAGAAGAATTCTAAAAGGAGATTTCTTGGTGGATTGAAAGCGACCCAAGGAAGTACTTAGGGTAAACAAAAAAAGCCCCCCTTTGCCGAAGCATCGAGAGGCCGTCCCAAAAACTGATTTTAAATTTCTTCAAAACAGTTTTTGATTAACACACAATCACCTAAGTCTTAATGTCATCTTGTTGCCCTGTGAACCAGCACAGTCTGCAGGGCTTAATAATCAACCTATGGTAGAATATAAAATCAACGTCATCGGCTAAAGCCATGACAGATACATTACTAATGATTTTGGAAAAAGAATTTAGCTAGGACTAAAAGTCATAGTGCACGGTAAAGTGCTCCGTTTTCCAGAAGTATAATTTTTTTTAATTGAGGGGGAATACTAGGGACGGAAAAAAAAATGATGACTTTATTTCCGTCAAATAAAACAGAGAAGGCTTTAAATTTGTATTCCTAAATTCAGGTGGGGGGTGATTGCTTCTCGTTGGTTTTTTTTGCTTTGGTAAAAAATTGTAAGTCGTTCGTTTCTTTCGTATTGATGATTCAAAGATAAACCATCTGGAGCTGTGATGCATACCCGAAAATTGGTAATTATTATATAGTCC
>CALLVY010000857.1 GCA_938015925.1 uncultured Saprospiraceae bacterium | reverse complement strand
TCTGCTTCGCAAAGCCTTTCCAGACCTAAAAATTACTTCCAGAGGAAATAGCATAAAACTAAGCGGTACCCCCACGGATGCCCAAAAAGCCAAAAACAGAATTGAGCTGATGGTAAACATGCTAAAAGAGCACAACGAGCTCAGCATCCAAATGGTAGAAGACATGCTCAATGGCAATAATCCCCTCGCAACTCGACTAAGCAATGGCCCTAGTAACTCTACGCTACTACACGGCCGCGATGGCAAACCGATCAAAGCCAAAACCCGCAATCAGAAGAAATTAATCGAAACCTCTGATATCAATGATGTGGCTTTTGCTTTGGGACCTGCCGGAACGGGTAAAACCTATATTGCAGTAGCACTAGCGGTACGCGCTTTAAAAAACAGAACCGTTAAGAAAATCATCCTCACCCGCCCCGCGGTGGAAGCTGGTGAAAACCTGGGTTTTCTTCCTGGAGATTTAAAAGATAAAGTCGATCCCTACTTGCGTCCACTTTACGATGCATTAGACGATATGCTTCCAATTGAAAAGCTCAACTATTTTATGACCAACCGGGTCATTGAAGTAGCTCCGCTCGCATTTATGCGGGGGCGAACGCTGGACAATGCCTTTATCATTCTCGATGAGGCACAAAATGCGACTTCGCTACAACTCAAGATGTTTCTTACCCGATTGGGGCCTTCTGCAAAAACCATTATCACCGGAGACCTAAGTCAGGTAGATTTGCCTTACAATCAAAAATCTGGCTTGCGTAGAGCACTTGATATTCTAGAAGGAGTAGATGGCATTGGAACTATTTTCCTCAATGCAGAAGATGTCGTTCGACACCGATTGGTGAAAGAAATCATTTTGGCCTATGATCGAAATGATGAAAGACAAAAGGAAAGAAGAAGAGCGGAAGAGGAAGAACGCATTCAACGCCGAGCGCACAAACCTTCTGCGGACAAAAGAAATGAAAAGTAATTTTCTAAAAAAAACTTCCTCCATCGCTTCGGCCATCAGGGAATAAAAAATAAGACAACTGTCGGACGTGTATCATGTTCGACAGTTTTTATTTTTACACCCTAAATAGGATTACAAAATAATTCACAATTTTCACCACCTTTACAGCTATGACCTATTCTATTTCAAAAGCAGACCGCAATATCAAAGGGACGATATCCCTTAATGGCTCGAAGAGTATTAGCAATCGAGCACTAATCATTCGCGCATTGTGTGGAACAGATTTTTCTATCGAACATCTTTCTACTTCTAAGGATACGGTGACGATGCAAAAACTCTTAGCACAAAAGGAAGGCCCATTGGATACCGGACATGCTGGAACGACCTTTAGGTTTATGACTGCTTTTTTGGCCTTGCAAGCTGGCGAACAAATTCTCACCGGTTCTGCTCGGATGAAACAAAGACCAATAGGTGTTCTGGTGGATGCGCTTCGCGAACTAGGCGCTTCCATTGACTATCTGGAGCAAGAAGGATATCCACCATTAAAAATCAAGTCTCCAAACATTGGAAAACAGCATCGACTGAAAATAGCTGCAGGAACCAGCAGCCAATTTATCTCTGCCTTATTATTGATTGCTCCTAACTTACCCGAAGGATTGGAATTAGAACTGGAGGGAAAAATTGTTTCTCGACCGTATATTGAAATGACATTGGGACTGATGGAACACTTTGGTGTAAAACACCAATGGGCCGATCAAGTCATCAAAATAGCTCCACAAAAATATCAAGCTGAATCTTTTAAAGTAGAAGCCGACTGGTCTGCCGCTTCTTATCATTATATCCTTGCTGCATTTTCCGATCAAGTCGATTTGCAATTGGATGGCCTTTGGAAAAATAGTTGGCAAGGAGATGCCATCCTCGCCAAGATAATGACTCGCTTTGGCATCCAAACCAGCTATAATGAAAAAGGAATTCACCTAAGTAAAGCAGGAGAATCTCGTCCTGCCTTTGAATGGGATTTTATCCGCTGTCCGGATATTGCGCAAAGCCTCGCAGTGGTTTGTGGTGGACTGGGGATCAGTGGTCTTTTTACGGGATTAGAAACACTCAGTATCAAAGAGACCGATCGCATTGCAGCTTTAAAGGCAGAACTGAATAAAGTGAATGTTTCTTTTGCGAAGTTGCCCAAACATTTTTCCAAAAAATCGGAACAAGAATATTTTGTGGTGGAAGGAAAAGCAGCGCTGGACACTCCTACTTTTGCGACTTATCAGGATCATCGAATGGCGATGGCTTTTGCGCCTTTGGCCATGTTTGGGTTGGTAAATATCGAAGAACCGGAGGTTGTGGTAAAATCTTATCCCGGCTATTGGGAAGATTTGAAGAAATTAGGTTTTGAAATTATTGAAGCATAAAGTAAGATGTTTTGTATCCCGCAGATCTCGCAGAGGTAACGATCGATCGAAGTAAATGCCCCGTAAATCAAACAGGTTTTTTTACGATTAATCGTAAAAAATCTGCGACATCTGCGACATCTGCGGGACACTTCTTTTTTGATTTTGTACTTAATTTATTTTTATGAGCAATAAAATCCTTCTTTCGCAAATAGATCACTTGGTATATGCTTGCGCCAATTTGGAAGCAGGAATTGCCGAGATTGAGCAATTGACTGGCGCCAAAGTACAGCCCGGTGGCGTACACCAAGGCCGAGGCAGTCACAATGCTTTATTGTCTCTTGGAGCAAATTGTTATTTAGAAATCATTGCACCAGATCCTTCGCAAAGCAATGTAGCCCGACCTTTATGGATGGGGCTAGACCAACTCAAAGAATCGCGATTGACACGCTGGTGTGTAAAATCTTCCGAGCTTAATTTGCTCCAGCAAAAAACCAATGCCCTTTCCCTAGATATTGGAACGATTCAAAAAGGACAAAGAAGTCTCCCCAATGGCGACCAACTCAACTGGCAACTCTCCGATCCAAAAGCTTGCGCTTACGATGGCTTAATTCCTTTTTTTATTGACTGGCAAAATTCTCCACATCCAGCAAGTCAACTTCCTGCAGCCTGCGAACTCATTGCCGTAGAAGCCCAACATCCAGAAGGAGATTTAGTAGCAAGTATTTTACAAAAAATAGATTTAAATTTAAATATCAAATCAGGAACGGAAGTAAAATTAACCGCCCATATCCAAACACCAAAAGGATTACTTATACTTTAGGGAAGGATTTGTTTTAAAATCTTATCTTTAAGCATAAGGAATTAGGGGTGTTCAGAAAAAGAAAAAGGTGGAAGTTTAATTCTGGATATTAATAGAGTTTATTCTAAATAATTTAGTATGGCTAAAAAATTGTCTTTTACTCCCACTCTGCGTCGCGTCCTCGCCATAATAGCTACGGCTATTAGGCTCC
>CALLVY010000856.1 GCA_938015925.1 uncultured Saprospiraceae bacterium | reverse complement strand
TCGCTCTGCAAAGGCCGCAGAAAATTTCTTGATGTTGGGTTTTACGACCGTCCGTGATTTAGGTGGCCCCGTGATGGGACTCAAAAAAGCAATAGATGAAGGTATCGTTCCAGGGCCACGAATTTATCCATCGGGCGCATTTATCAGTCAAACTTCTGGACATGGAGACTTGCGGAATCCAACCGAACCTCACCCCTATTATTCCGATGCGGCGCTTCATCCGATGGATGCACAGGGCTGGTCTTTTGTTGCAGATGGCGTTCCTGAAGTGTTGAAAGCCAGCAGAGAAAATCTAAAAAATGGGGCGACTCAACTGAAGGTTATGGCGGGCGGCGGAGTCGGTTCAGACTTTGACCCAATACATTCTATACAATTTACACCTGCCGAATTGGAGGCTGCCGTGCAAGCTGCTGCGGATTGGGATACCTACGTAACCGTTCATGTTTATAATGCAGGTGGCGTAATTCGAGCATTAAATGCGGGGGTCAAATGTATTGAACATGGACACCTCATGAACGACGAGGCAATGAAATTACTCAAGGAAAAAGATGCTTGGTTGGTTCCCCAAAGTTGGTGGACGATGCGTCCTGAGCCTGTCCCTGATTCTTATCCAGCTCATAAACTCAAAAAGAAAAAATTAGTAGAAGCTGGTGCTGTAACGGAAATGGACTTAGCCAAAAAATACAACGTCAACTTAGCTTACGGAACCGATGCCTTTGGTCCTTTAGGAAAAGAGGATAGAGCATTGATGGAGTTCACCTCCCGCAAAAGATGGTTTTCTTCTTTGGAAATATTGAAGCAAGCCACTTCTGGGAATGCTCGCCTATTTGAACTTTCAGGACAAATCAATCCTTACACGGAAGGAAAATTAGGGGTGATAAAAAAAGGGGCTTATGCTGATTTATTAATTTATGAGGGCAACCCATTGGAGGATGTAGAAGTGCTTGTTAATTATAAGGAGAACTTGAAGTTGATTATGAAAGATGGAAAAGTTATTAAGAATGAATTAGACAATTAGAATTTGGATAATTAATTATTCGATTAATTAATCCTTTTATTTAAATCCAAAAACTTAATTCAAAATGAAATACGTAGGTAAAATAAGTTTACTCACCCTTGTCCTAACCACTTTAATTTATTCAAATCTATTTAGTCAATATAGTGAGGAATTAGTAGAAATTAAATACGAGACCAACGAATTAGTTTCTATAAAAACCCTCACAGGTATAGACTATATTTCTCAGATGTTGGGAGGCGTGACGATAAACTCAGATGACAATTCTTATATATTTACAGATGAAGGTGATGGAAATAAACTATATACTTTAGATATATTAACTGGAGAAATTTTATACCAAGTAGAAGTCCCTCAAATACAAATGATTCAATATATAGGAACGGATGAGTTGGTGGGATTAACCAAGATGAATCCTTCCAATATAGTTTCCCTTTCATCGTATAATTATAAGACTGGAGAAATATCTAGTTTCTCGCCAATCGCTGCATTGGAAGGAGTCGTTATTGATACTCATAATTCTGCGGTGGATGTAGAGCGCAATATATTTTATTTTGTAGGTTCTTTAGCGGGGACGAATGTGTGGAGTTTAATCGCTATTGATTATGCCACAGGTGAATTGATTAAAACAATAGCGATTAATCCAGCTGGAGAATTCTTAGCAGCCATAGCATTTGATAAGGAAAGAAATAAAATCTTGGGACTTTTAAATGTAACAGAAAATGGAAAGTCTTTAGTGGAGATAAATCCTGATGATGAATCTATTACTGAAATAAAAAAGATACCAGAGTTAATCAACACCTTTGGAGGTCATCGCTATTGGGCATATGATGATTTGAAAGATAGATTTTTTATTATCGGATTGGACAATACCAATGAAAGCTATCTGTATGTTTTGAATAGTAATACAGGAGAAATATTATTCCAAAATATCTATGAAGATGATGCTTGGATAATGGAGGAACATTCTCCACTTGAATTAAGATTTAATCCAAGTACGAATCAACTTTTAGGACTGAGAAAAGGCGAACCTTTACCGACAGTTTCTATTGCTAAAATTGAAAACAACTCGGAGATAGTCAAAATATTTCCAAATCCTATCAGCAAAGGATTAATGAATGTTGAATTATTGAATGAGGAAAAAATAGCCGAAGTTCAAATTGTAGATAATTTTGGAAGCCTTCATTATCGAAAAGATGTAGCAAATAGTAGCAAAACCCAACTAACTATAAATGACCTTGTAGCGGGAATGTACTATGTGATTATCAAAACTGAAAAGGGAGTTGTCTATCAACGATTTTTAAAACTGTAGGTGACATAAAGAAAAGAAACTTCCTTAAAGCTTTTTACCTTTGCCCTCCATGATTAAAGCGCAATGTGCCGGGTTTTTAAATACCCCTCCCATTTGGGAACAACAACAATTTGAGATACAGCAATTTGAATTTCCGAGTTTCGAATTGCAGCCGTTTCATCCGAAATCCATTCCAGAAAATCTTCGTTTAGGACATCAAATGGAATTTGTCTTTAAACAATTGGTAGAATATTCTGAGGCCTACGAAATTCTTTTGCACAATCTTCAAATTATTAAAGAAGGTAGAACCCTTGGAGAAATTGATTTTATTCTAAAAGATAAAACGAGGGATAAATTAATCCACATAGAACTGACTTATAAATTTTATCTTATCAATCCTGAAATTTCGGAATTTGAAAAAAGCATTATTGGCCCGAATCAACGGGATATGTTTTTCACCAAAATGGAAAAGATAAAGACCAAACAATTTCCATTGCTGCACTCCAAAGCAGGAGCAAAAGCATTGACGGAGAAGAATATTAATCCTTTGAAATTGGAGCATCAATGTTGTTTTAAAGCGCAATTGTTTTTTCCTTTTAGAAATAGCGCAGTCCATATTGGAACGTTGAATAGAGATTGTTTGGTGGGTTATTGGTTGCGGTTGGAGGATTTTTGTCAAGCTGAATTTGCAGATGCTCAATTTTATATGCCTAGTAAATCGAAGTGGGTGATTGCGCCACATCATCAAGTGGT
>CALLVY010000855.1 GCA_938015925.1 uncultured Saprospiraceae bacterium | reverse complement strand
TGAAGTCCTAAGTGTAAAGCTGCCCGTTTGGTTTGGCATAAAGGTGGTGACTTCAATCAGATAGGTAGCGGCATCCAATGTTCTATCCAATGAGGTGGATAAGGAATTTTGTTGGCCCTTTTCGGTAATTTTTGTTTCCCCTTTTAATAAAAACAAATAAGGCGCAGCCCCGGTGGCTTCCACTTCTATCTTTACGCGAGTACGTTGATAAATAGAAAAACTATAATAATGCGAGTAGCAGTTTAGTCGATTTTTTGACCTAGCATCACCCTTGGCCCAGCTAGCCACTGCCTTTGCTTTTTTGGCGCTTAAATAACCTTGAAATAAGCCAGTAATCCCAGTGCCCCAGCTATTTGAATAATCATAAACTGGAGTCCAATTAGAATTTCTCCTTTTCCTTAAATGAAAACTTTCACTTCCTTTGAAAAAACAAAATCTCCGATAGGATTCTGTTTCGCTACCCCAATAATAAGGCCGCAGAAACGCTGCATCTATTGAATCCATAGCATCGGGAAAATGGCCCATGAATTCTGTCTGGATTGGCTTCGGATAGCCTCTGTCAATAGTAAATGTAAAACCACTTCCTGTCTCCTTAAGCTCGACATTCCAGACCTGAGTACCTTTGAAAAAATAAAATCCCCCAAATGTGCCATCCGTTTTTCTAACAACCGCGTTAATATTACTTGGAAGGCCACCAAAATCCCGCGATATGCTGCCGTGTTTAAAAAGTATATTTGAATTAGAATAGCCATAGCACCAATACTCATTTCCTTTTAAAAAATATCTTCGACCACGAGAACTTAGAAAGCAAGTATCAATATTAGAGGGAACCTCCGACCAGATTTCTTGAATATATTTAGGGTATTCAGGATCAAGCTTGAATTTAGAATAATTGTAAGAAGATAAGTCTTGATTTAAGGTACAGAGCCAGACATTCTCGTCTTTGAAAACGTATATTTTCATAGTATCCCTACCACTCTGGGGATATTTAAAAAGGGAAACGGCATCAAAATTTTCGGAGTAGTTTGTTTTATAAAAATAGTTGCCATTGTTCTCCAGCTTTGACAAATTTTTATATTCTACATAAAAATGCTGTCCATCGAAATCAAGTACTTTTGGCCCTATAGTCGCATTTTCTGGATGCGTTTTTAAACGTTCACTAGCTTCCCAGGAATTTAATTCATTCAAGCCTCCTTGATAACCGAGGATTCTTGTAGCAGTATTGCTGATGGCTGTATTGGCAACATTTAGATTAGTGGTATGCGCATTAACGACCACTTCATCCTCTAAATAATCAGAAATCATGGAACGCACTATCGGGGAAGCGGTATAAGGTTTATCATACCATTTTAGTTGGTTTTGTAAAGGGGGGCTATCCAAAGAATCACTAAAATCCTGGAGATACTTTTGCCTCAACTCTTCTACCTTTTTCATTAATCGAACCTTTTCATCCTCCATCCCGGTGATGGCCGTCAGAACCGTTTCTTTATCCATCCCTTCCATGTCCAATTCCTGGAGTTGTAGATTTTCACTGGACAATCTACTCAAGCGACCTTCATTAGACACCGCAAAATTAACGACCCCCAAATAGTATTTTTGATCGGCTGCAGGCAAAGTAGGATTCGTTTCACTTAGTCCCATCGTCAGCATCACACTAGCTTTGCTTTTCATGGGTTTTCCGGTGAAGCTATCCATTTCCTGTTGGTAATAAAAAATGGAAGACATCCCGGTTTCTACCTGGTAGCCAGCGATGGTAAAGTCGTCTACTACAATTCCAGTTCGGACTGCAAAGACCATCTCTTCCAATTCGTCTGAGGTCAAATTCGCCAATTCCGTTGCGTATAAGGTTTTTAATTCAACAGCAATTTCCTGGTCTGTCTTTTGCAAAACAACCTGTTCGTGGATATACTTGAGGAAAGAAAAATCCAAGCCCTTTTCTTTTCTGAAGTTTTTTATAAATTCTTCTCCATCCCTGGGATCAAACCATCCATCCGAATTTGTTTTGACACTAATGGAACGGATTTTATGATTGACGGTATCGTAAAAAAAGAGTTGCCATCTTTTGACTTCTGTTTCCTGAGTAGGAATTTGTAAGACCGAAAAACCACCTCCATTTGCAGAAAGCTTACTGACAAATGCCAGTTCTCTGGTCGGTTCATAAAAAGGAACTTTTTCCATATTTACTGGAGAAAGCGTATCTTTTCTGGAGGCTGGTTGCGTTTTATGTTGGCTACGTTGGTAGCGGATTTCTTTGGAGAGTCTTAAGGTTTTACCACTCAATACAAAGCGGTCTACCAATACGGTACTGTCAACGATAGGATGCCCATTTATACTATCCACTAGATCGCTACTGCTCGGCAAAGCTTGTCGAAACAAATAGATATATTTTCCATCGGAGAGCACCTGAAATGGAGCCTTAGCGGTGAGCCTGGCCGTACTGGAATTGAATTGATCCACCTCTTCAGAAACCTTGTACCGTATGGGCATTTGATAATTCTTTACCACTGCGAAACCCGACTGGCTCAATTCTTTGGGAAAGTTTAATTCCTGCATATCTGACCAAAAGGTGGCATCAATATCCTTCGTTTCTTCGTCTACTTCTTGGTTGTTTTCTCCTGCCAAATCAAGTGCGACATACTTTATTTTCCGATCTCTATCCAACCCAAAACTAACCACGGTTCCTCTATGCGAAACCATACAGGTATAGCTGTAAATGCCAGAAACGGAGTAGGTGTTTTTTACTTGGAAATGAGATTTAATAGCCTCGGTAGAGGCTACCTGTGGAGAGGTAGCTGGAAGAGCCATGTTGTTTGTTTTTTAGGGGTAAAAAATGATCCCAGATAGACGACGCTTTTGCGAAGTTTTTTTTCTAAATGGGTTTAAGAAAAATGGAATCTTTAAAGTAAATGATGAATATACTCTTTTAATCTTACAGGAAAGATTAAAAAGAGACATTGCTACTGAAGTTGTTTAAAAATAGGTAGATGATTTAGCCTTGTAGGAATGGTAAATCAAAATTCCAGCTCAATTGTAAAAAGAGTTACTATCTTTAACAGATAATGAATGTCCAAACCCCAATAATCAATATTTTAATCTCCAATGTGGAGGCAGATAATGCGACTCAACACAATCTAGTGGAGCATTTAAGCCAATTGAAGCAAAACAATCCCATTCGGATTTGGCATCAGGGGATGATTGCAGCCGGTGAAGAAAGGAAAAAGAAGCAAGCCGAAGAAATTCAAAAAGCGGATTTGGTTTTAATGCTTATTAGTAGCAAGTATTTAGCTTCCGATGATTTTCTGGAACTGGTGAACCTATTGAAAAACAAACCCAAAGTTAAGATCTTTCCTATTTTGATTCGCGCTTGTGACTGGCAAGGCGATGCGTTTTTAAAAAACAAAAGAGCGCTTCCGCTCGACGGAATTCCAATACTAGGTTCCCAACAAAAAAAGACTCCGGATGAATCGTATTTTGAAATTGTCCAAAACATCAAGCAGCAGATTTCTGGAGAAAAGGGAGTAATCGAAACTCCAGCGATTGCAGATCATCAAGCATCGCCAAAGAAAAACAGTAAGACCATATGGTATGCCGTTTTTGGACTTTTACTTTTAGGGATAGCCGGCTTTGGCTATACCCAATTTTCGAATTTTGATAAGGATACCACTACCGTAGAAAGTGGCTTGGAAGAAGAAAAGACCATTGAGGTGGCAATTGTAAAACCAGAAGTTATTCTGGAAACAAAACCATCAACGATTCCTGTCCCCAAAAATGAAAAAACCAAACCAACCGAGAAGCCCAAACAAGTAACAAATAATACTCCTACCCAAACCCCTTCTAAATCCACGCCCACTCACGCCATTTTAGAAGTAGAAAATAGTACTTATAACTTTGGAGCTATAAAAAACAATCAAAGTCACCGCCATGTTTTTTCTATAAAGAATGTAGGCGAATTACCATTGGTGATCACAGACGTTTATACCAATGATAAATTTTTAGAAATAAAAAACAAGTCTACTCAAATTGGAAAAGGAGGAACTGGAGAGATAGAAATTGAATTGAATCCGGTTGGAAAAAATGGAGCCTTACAAGGAAAGATATTTGTCAAAGCCAATACCGCTTCTCCAACCACTACCCTAACCATAAGCGCGGAAGTCTCCAATGACTTATTTACCTTGATTTGCAACATTAAAGCGGCAGGAGTAAAAGTATGGTTGATTGATGAAGTGTCCGGCGATAAAATAGAGAATATCTCTGATCAGAATGGAGAAATAGAATTAAAGATTCCCACCAATTTATTGAACCAGAGTGTAAAGATAAGATATGGCAAAGGCAAACTTTCTGATAGCAGAACCGTCCAAATTTCGAAAACAAATTGCTTCTCCCTTAGTCCAAAGTTTTTAGAAAAAATCAAGTTAGAATAGTACTGGTTAGAATACTGCTTTACCCCAAAAAAACTCAAAATGAAACAAACAAAATTACTCCTCTCAGCCGTCTTTCTCTTTATTTCGGCTTCCGTCTTTTCTCAATTGACTACCATTAGTGGCCACATCACAGATGCTTATTCCAAGGAGGCATTAGAAGAAGTGGAAATTGCCTTTATCAATGGCAATAGCCAATCTGTATTTGTGGAACCTTCCAATCTGAGTGGCGATTTTGAATTTAAAACCAATCTAAAACCTGGAGACAAAATCCAATTGCACATTTCCAAACAAGGTTATCGTCGAGGTTTTATCGAACGGGTCATAGAAACGAATGGTTTAAATTTAACCATTACGCTGGAACCCAAATCACCGGGGGAAGTGGATGGCGATATCCGAATCATTGGACATGTTACCGATTTTAAAGGAAAAACTAAAGCCATAGCAGGCGCCCAAGTTTGGTTCATCAATGAGTACAATCGAAAAATCCCAGTGCGTGCTTCTGACCAGACGGGCTACTTCGAAATCAATACGAATCTCGAACCAGGAGAAGAGGTCGCCATTTTTGTAGAAAACGCCCCTACTCATAAAACGACCAAAGCCAATTTTTCCATAAAAAAAGAGACGGCCAATAACCGTCTTGAAGTCTACCTACGGCCCAAAAATTACCTTCCCAAAAGCACTTACTTAATGGCCTCCGGAGGACTCCTCTTAAGCACCGGATTGATCACCCGACTAAGTTCCAATAGTGCCTACGACAAACACAAGAATTTTCAAAACACCAATCGCTTAGCGGATTACGACAAAGCCAACAATCTAAATAAGGTTTCTATTTTGACCACTACGCCAGGGCTAATTCTTGCCGGAATAGGAATTTATTACAGCCTTACCGGAAATAAAAAATTGTATGAGATTGCTGCTAATTCCAAAGTTCAACCCACTTTAAGATACAGCAGGATTGGTTTGACAGAAGAAAGGCTAAGTACTGGCTTGACAATTAAGTTTTAATACCCCAAAAAACCATTATGAAAAATAAAATTTTTATCCTCGCTATCACCCTACTTTTTGTCAATTCCTGTAAATGGGATTTAGATCCTATCAAAGCACCGAATACTGCCCTACCTGAAGCTGGGTTTAGTTTAAATAATAATTTTTGCATTGCTCCTTGTGATCCCGCATTTATCAACCTTTCCAAAAACGCAACTAGTTTTATTTGGGATTGGGGAGACGGAACACCACAATCAACATTGGGGCCTACTGATGCCATAGCACATACCTATGCCTCGGAGGGAATGTATAAAGTAGTATTGACTGCAAGCAATGGCAATAACTTTATTGACTATAGCCAAACCGTAAGCATTTTCGGAACCGTAGTTCCTAATTTTACGATTGACGGTAATGGATGTAAAGCGGATTGCGAAATCACCTTTCAAAATACCTCTACCGGAACCGATAGCTATGAGTGGGACTTTGGAGATGGCAGTGGCCCCTTTTCTACTACAACTAAGGAAGATGTCCTTCATACTTATACCAAAGGAGGCACCTATCAGGTAAGCCTAACTGCCACCGGAGCTGGGTCGAGTACTCCTGCTACTAAAACAGGAGAGGTGACCATCAATTTTAATACTTTTGAATTTACAGGTACAACGGGGGCTTCGGTTTCAGGATTTGAGGATAAGGATAGGAATTATATTATTGCAGGCAACAGTAATGAGGGCTCCGGCGAAGGCAAGTGGATTAAACTAGATAAAACAGGAAATCTCCAGTATTCTAAAACGAGTGGACCAGGAACGGATATCGTTTCCATCATTCCTTTACCCAGTGGAGAAATGGTTTCTACCGGATGTTCCAATTGCCCAATGAATGCAGAATGGACTTTCTTTTATCATGATGCGTCTGGCGAAATTGATGCACCCTATGATTTTCTTGCCGTCGGCGATTGCTTCCCAAGCAATGATGAAAAAACTAGAAGAGGAACCTCCTTATTAAGAAAACAAAACGGAAATATTGTTGGAATAGGAAAACATACCTGTAAGCTTAGTTTGGAACCGAACGGAGAATATGTTGAATTTCAAATAGGTACTAATAATCCGATTCACACCACCGCCATTATTCCTGGAAGCTATCAATTTGTTTACGAAGCGCCATCCAGTAATGATATTTACGTGCTTATCAATAGTGGATTTCAGGGGAGTATTAACGGGGGATCTATTCAAAATATAACGCAGAGTGATACGATTGACCTTTCTCCAGTTTCCAATCCTGGTTCCAGAAATCCTTATTCGATGGTAGAAGGTGAGACCGGTTTTGCCTTTACCGGAGTAGTAGGAAGCTCCACTTCCAATGCGGTGGTCCTTTTTGGCTTGGTAGATTTAGGCTTGACCAATTTTAGTAAACTTAGCACGATTTCCACGACCGACCGTGGAGCGGGGCATTCCATAATTGCTACAGATGACGGGGGCTTTGTCCTCACCGGAGATATGACCAATGGAACTAGCCAGGATGCTTTTTTAATAAAAGTAGATCGAAATGGTGTGGAAGAATGGAGAGAGTTTTATGGTGGTTCTAGTACTTTTGAATCTGGTCGTCAAGTGGTTCAAACTTCTGATGGTGGTTTTTTGGTGGTGATTAGAGCTGCTGATTTTTATGTGGTTAAAACGGATGATAAAGGAAAGATCGAGTAAAGGAGTGGGAATAGTAGAATAAATAAGCATTTCATCAAGGCGTTTTATCAGGATCATTATTTACGGGATGTTTATCAAAAGTATTTCAGACTTCGTGTAATTCGTTCTAACTATTCCATTTTCTCTTGTACAAAACACCCTACATTAATTTTGTCTCAGTTCTTGGTGAATAAGAATTCGTTGCTCTTGGGTATATTGAGTGTCCTTAAGGTTTAATAAAAATTGAATAGCTTCTCCTTGAAAATCCATTTCAGAATCTAATTGTTTTAATACTCCTTCAAACATAAGTAAAGCAACAATAGTCATCGTAAAACTAGTGGTTCCACGAATCCTATACTCTTTCTGGATTTCAAAGAGCATGATAGCAAATTCAGCTACCTCAAAATCAAGGACTGATTGACCTGAAAATTGGAGAAGTTTTTCGTTCAATGATGAAGTAAAAGCTGTTGCATCAAAATTTTCTGGCAGTGATTGAGCAGTAGTTTTTATTATTTTAGCGCATAGAGGGCCATTATTTGTTGCCATAGCAAAAAAGAATTCCCGAAACTCAGAGCGCAACTTAGAGTTTAGGGAAGTAGTCAATCCAAAATCGACTAATACAATATGATTCTCCTGAAAAAAAATATTTCCTGAATGTAAATCTGCGTGAATAAACCCATCAATGAATATCATTTTATAAATCATCCTCAAACCCAATAAGGCTAGTTTCTTCTTTTTTCCATTAATCGCCTTCTCCTTATTTAGATCTGTTAAATTTCCTAAATACTCCATTGAAATTACAGAATCATTACATAATTCAGGTTTTATTTTCGGAATTTTAAGGTAGGAATGGTCCTTAAAGTTTTCGTGAAAAATTTGGGCGTTTTTAGCTTCTTGTCTGAAATTTAATTGGGCAATTAAAGATTGTTCTAATTCTGATAGAGTTTCAACCAAGGGTACATATCTATAACTTTTCAAGCGACCAATCCATTTTGCAGATTTGTATAAAATTTTAAAATCCAACTCAATAAGTAATTTGAGTCCTGGTCTTTTGATTTTAATAGCAATTTCTTCCCCATCAATAGTCCTTCCTTTATGTACCTGAGCAATGCTTCCACAAGAGATCGGTTCTCCACTAAATTCCAGAAAAATTTGACTTAGTGGTAACAAAAAACTACTCTCAATAATATTGACAACAAGGCTTTTCGAAATTGGACGTACTTTAGTCTGTAACCTTCGCAGGACTTGGGTTATTTTCGGGTCGAGCAAATCAGGTCTGGAGGAGAGTAACTGGCCTAATTTAATAAAAGTTGGCCCTAATCGTTCCAAGGTAAAACATAGCATTTCTCCCCTTACGCTATAGTTCTCTAATTTATTTTTTTTGTTTTTTTTAAAAGAAAAATATACTCCTGACAATAAGCCAAGTAGGAGGCCATAAAAAATTTGAATTATTCTGATAAACAGGTTCATCTTTTCACGATGTAGCATTAGGAGAAAGAGGAGCAAAAATATTTTGCTTTAAAAACCGTAGACCTGGAGCAAAGAAATATTCTCCACCTTTAAGACTTACCGTTCTATCAAAAGCATAGTTTATACGCTCCGTACTTTTATAAGCGCATGGCCAACTATTAATCACTTTATCTTCTAAGCCTTGAGAAATCAAGGGATCTTGACCAGCATTCGATGAAGGCAGATCAGGGTCATTGGCTACTTTTTGCAAGTATTCAAATCCTTCTTCTATATTGTTTTGAAAACACATAAAAAGTAGGCCAACACCTGTCTCAGGAAGGGCAAACATTTTTCCTTGAGGATGTAAATCAGGACGTAATCCATAAGACATAGCTCTTCTGGCAATACGCGGATAGAGACTCCCCTTTCTGTTGTTCATCTTTCGGGTATGCGCGTGATAAGGACAAGCATTTCCAGTCTTATCTTCCTCATAATTAAAATGGTTTTCTGGTTCGTCTTGTTGCTGCATATTATCGTAACGGACCACCGGGGTACCGTCCATAAATCGCCCCATTGCCCAGGCCCCTGCTAAGAACGGATTGGTATCTGTTAGCTTTGCAAGTATCCTAATATTCTCCTCCCAAACCTTTACATTTTGTTCCAGCTTTCTATACACCAGATAGCTACCGAAACCACCATAAGAATCGGGTACAAGCAGAGCTTTAGGTTGTTCAATCAATATCTCTTTATCAATTTCCCTGATAGGTATTTTTTTTTCTTCAGGTTGACTAATTCCATCAACAAAGCCAAAATGTTCTATTTCTTGATTAAGTCGCATAAAGCGATGACCTTGTTCTTCTGTAATTATTTCCGCTTCGGCAAGCAATAGACTTTCTTTTAAAAGCACAATTTTTTTTGCCACCAATACTGGATCATCATCCGCGATAATAAGCATGGCATCTATCGTTTGCTTTTTATAATCATACTCCCAAGAGGCAAGAGTTGGATCCTTCAACGAAGCTCCTCGATTCTGCATTCCCATTTGAAATGCCTGGTCTTTTGGCATCTTCAATCCTAATGATTGATAACCTGAAGCGCTTAATAAAAATGCGCAGAAGGAAGATTCCCGGGCAGTGACAATCTCTTGCCAACAAGAAGAAATCTCTAGTTCAGCCAAATCACTTATCCAAGTTCGAATAGACAAAGGAGCTTCCTTTACTTTCCCAAAAGAAAGAAACAGGTGTCGGGCATGTTTTCTTTTATGTGCTTGTAAAATGTTACCTTGAATATCTTCTAAAAAGTCACGATTAAAGTTTTTATATGATATCTTTTCCTTCATCCTTGCAAACGATTAGCGAGCGAACTTCAAACTAGCTTGTGGCCCTTCAGGCGTTCTATTAACTACATTCCCTGCCAAATCAGTATACATTTCCATTCCATTAATTTCAATAGTTCCATCTCCATCGACATCCACTACTGCAGATCTAAATTCTCCAAAAAACCAACCATTTGCATAAGGTTCTTTTACAATCTGTAACAAGTTATTCAATGGCATCTCTGGATGATTAAGTATAGCTGGATTCATTCTTGCTGGGCCAAAAAATAAACCACGAACAGATTGTACATAAGGATAAGGGACATTTTTATTGGTAACGATATGTGTTTCGGCATGTCGGGAAAGTTGAGTGTCAACAAAGATTACTCCTTCAGAAGCATCTCCAATTCTTCCTGACAAATAGTAAGGTTGAGGGCCTCGGGAAGTATAAAAATGAGCCATTGCATTACTACCAATACTTCTTGACATACCTTCAAATAAATATCCTTGAACATGATCTAATCCATTTCTTAAGGGATCAGTGGCTACTTTTTGAATCGTTAAATTTTCATAGAATGAACCTAAACCAGTAGCTGCGACCAAGTCCCCCACCAATTGTCTTTGTGCAATTGGCCCAGCCGCGAAAGAATTCCATTCATAAGATCTCGGATCAACCTTACCTGAACTAGCAGGCATATTCGTCCCCGCGATAGCTGTTCGACCTTCTTTTGTAGATCTTATCGTTTTACTCGCTTCTGCAATAGAATAAGGAGCTCCAACAGAATCATCTCCATATTTAAAATCTCTAAATTGTACAACTCCATGTATCGTTAGTGGCAATGTCATTGCATAACCCAATTCTGATTCTACTACGCGTACAGGTCTTGGATCAACCCAGTCTGTCCGGCCCTGTGACTCGTGTATTAAAGTCTGTTTCCATCCATGGGTATTTCCGTCATCATCCTTACTGAGGGACTCTTTTAACAACTTGGCTTCACCAAGTTTTAGTAAGGCCCAAGAAGCAGATCGCCTTAAAACGGATTCCTTAGCTTCTCTTGCTACAGTCAGTAATAACTCTGGTAAATTAGCGGTACGATTTTCAGTAGTATTCGCATAAACAAGTTCCCAAATAGATTGGTCAACTTTAGTTAGATCCTTAGGGGATTCACAATACTTAAAACTATCAACAACACTCAATAGCTCGGTAGAACTTAATTTAACTATCGAATTGGAGGTAAAGTCATGTGGGAATGCTCCCATATCTGCGGTGCGGTCTATGCCTGCACATAATTTATTTAATCTTATTTGAGACATCTTATTATTTTTTGATTTATTGAGAAAATGATTTTGTCTTTTTTAATATCTACAAGATAAATCAAATAGGTAGGCAAGGAAATACCTAAGCTTAGGCATTTTTTTTTCAATGCATTGAGTTTAGATACAGATTAAATCATGCTCAAATAAGATTAAATGCATAAGCATAGGCATTGAGTTCTACGAAACAAGAAATCTCTAATTTTCGATGAATATTCTTCCGATGTTGCTCAACGGTTTTCCGACTAATAAATAAAAACTTAGATACCTCTACATTGTTATTTCCCTTAACCAATAGCCCAATAATTTCCTTTTCTCTACTTGTTAGTAAAAGAAATTTTTCTTGATTTTTATCTACAAATTTCAACTCTACCAAAATACGATTGAACTTGTGAATGAGTTGCCGTTTTTGCATTCCATCAGGTAAATAAAAAGAGGATTTTAATTCTTCCATTAGTGGAAGATATTCGTTCACTGATGATTCGTATTCAGATGTTTTATTTTTGGCTTTCATAAATAGAATGATTAAAAAAAGCTACGAAGGGACAGACCGCTCCAAAAGCTTCAAGTAAGATAATGCTCGAAGTGAAGTGATTAATTGTTGGGGTAAAAAATTAAATTTCAGGTAGCCAGTATGCAGCAACTATTGCGTGGTTATCATTAATTTAAGAAGCCGGAGAAGATTCTTAAAAAAAAACTTTAAAACAATGATAATCAATTACTTACAACAAAAATAAAAATACTAATTTTACAAAAAATCTATTATTTCTAATCGAGGATTTTACAGAAACTCGAAGCTTAATTATTTACTAAACCCTTTATCTTTTTTTTATTTCTTAGATCAATTCCACCTTCCAAAACAGATTTCAAATTCACTAAATAAAAAGCCCAAGCCGAAGCACAACCTAATCGGATATTGACCTTCGATTCATCGTCTTCTGGTATTTCGCTTTGTGTAAGAGTCACCAATGTTTCTTCACCTAATTCCTCTAAAGCTACACTAACTCGACAACTACCAGCAAAATTAAACAGCAAATAATCCTTACCATTTGCTTCAATTATTTTTCCTATTTCCACATGTTCTTGAGCATACCATTTCCAAGAGTAAGTACATTCTGAAGAGGCAAGATCGGTTGAAGCCAATTCATTCTTATAACCATCAATGTATATGGCTTCCGCTAAAAACCATTTTTCCAATTCTTTTGATGATAACCATGATTTATAAACTGTTTCAATATCCGATTGAATGGATATTTTTTTTGTAAACTTTGTCCAATTAAAGTTTTGCATAATTCAATTATTATTAAATTAATTTAAAAATCTTAATTTTTATTATTCCAATGCTAACATCGAGAAATAGGGAATTTCAAGAAGTTAAAAAATGATATAGACAAAAGTATTTTATACTAAGTGCTCGCACAAAAGTCCGAGCACTAAATTGCAATTCCAATATAACAAGATTTTCACAAATTTCAAAAACGAAGTCACAATAAAAATTAGGACTCAAGTTTGTCACGGTTCATTGGACTAAATTCAAAAACACTTCGACTCTCTTCTCTTTTCCATTAATCCCAAATAGTTTTTTTTCTAAAAGAAGAAAGAAGATTTAGAAAATAAACCTCATCATATTTATCCATTAAAACTGATTTTCCCAATAATTTTTCTATGTTTGAGAAATTTTATTTACGAGCTGAAACAGATTAATGGAAGACCAACAAGAAATAAAAGTACTAGCACAAAAACTACGAGACGCCTATCTTACGAGAATCCCATGTAGCCCATTGAGGGAAGTCATTGGAGTGACGGATATTGAGAAGGCCTATGCAATTCAAGAAATCAATAACCAACGGGTCCTCGATAATGGTGCTCGAGTCACGGGTCGCAAAATTGGCCTGACTTCCAAAGCCGTCCAAAAACAATTGGGTGTCGACCAACCTGACTTTGGCTTACTCTTCAATACCATGGAGATTTTGAATAATGACAGCATTTCCGTCAAGGAATTGATGCAACCAAAAGCAGAAGCGGAAGTTGCCTTTGTTTTAGCTCAGGATTTACCCAAAAGAGAATTAAGCAGTACGGAATTACTTTCTGCTATTGCTTATGCTTTACCTGCTATTGAAATCGTAGGCAGCCGCATCGAAAACTGGAACATCAAAATCACCGATACCATTGCCGACAATGCCTCGGCGAGTCATTATGTGCTTGGGCATCAGCCGATTCAATTGGGTGCAGTGGACTTGGTGAATTGTCAAATGGAGATGAAGAAAAACGGAGAACTTGTTTCTCAGGGAAGCGGAGCGGCTTGTCTTGGATCGCCAATAAATGCCACTTTATGGCTGGTGAATAAAATGGCCCAATTGGGCACTCCCTTAAAAAAAGGCGAAGTCATTTTATCGGGTGCTTTGGGGCCGATGGCTGCGATAGCAGCTGGTGATTCTTTTGAAGCTTCTTTTAGTGGACTAGGAAAAGTATATGTTCATTTTACGGAATAATCAATCCCATATTTTTGGTCTTTCCATTCCTGCGCTTCTTAGATAAGCCAATAGTTGTCCGGTATGTACTGATTCGTGATAAGCGATTCGGTTCAAATAATCACCAATAGTTTTGCTTTGACCAACTTCTTTTCTTTCGATTCTTATATTTTTCAAATCGGACTCCTCCAATTCTTTGATCATTTTCAAAAACGCTCTTCGATAGCTTTCGGTGAATGCTAATTCCTGGTCTAAATCTGAGAAATCCATTTCATTCCAAGGAGATTGATAATTACCAAGATTCCCACGATGCTCAATTATTTTATGAAAAAGATGTACTCCTTCTAAGACATGTCTGATCATCTCGATAATGGTAAATGCCTTTTCATCTGGTTTCCAGTTCAGCATCTCCTTTGGAACCCCCTTCCACAATTTTATGCTCCGCCTTCTGATTTCGATAAAGTTCAATTCTATTATTTCGATTGCCTTCATTTTTCCTATTTCTTTTTTTGGATAAAAAAGCTTTTCTAAAAGGCCCAATATTCCTCCACCAAATCGCGATTTTTCGTCAAATCATTATTCAAAATTGGAGATTCGATATTCAACATAAGCTCCCTACTCCTTCCGATGCCCTAAAAACCAATTGTAAATATCCTCCCCCGCATATACCCGCGTCCAAACATCATGGCCCATATCCGCTTCAATGGTAAACCGAACGTCCTCATGTCCCAAAACTTCCAACTTATTCAAACCCTGATAAAAATAACGGGCAGGAACCACTTCATCCCTTCCTCCACAAAACGCCCAAACCGGAATTTGATGCTCCGCGATAGGTTCCATCAAATCGGGATGCCCCCAACCAACGATAGGATTAATCGCCGCAAATAATTCTGGATGCTTACTGGCCATCCACCAAGTACCAAATCCACCATAACTCAAACCGCTTAGATAAGTTCTATTTTTATCCGCTTTGTATTGAGCAAAAACCTGGTCCAGTATTCCCAACAAATCCGCTTCACACTTATCCCAACCCACAGGGAGCGTGATGCGATTCCCTGGAAAGGTATCCACTTGTACTGCTCCCAGCATTTGTTTTTCAGAGGCGAACTTTGGATTCCGGGGAGGAACGCCCTTTTCTAGTCGTTTGGGAATCCAACTGGTATCCCGATCATCGATATAAGCTAGTCCGCGCTGATCCATTCCAAACATGGGCAATTGTGGAACAATAATGATAAAGGGCAAGTCCCTTTTTTGAATCCAAGCCTCATAAAGTGGACCGTGAATCATGGTATAGTCTAATTCTGATTGACCATTCCCCCTTTCTCCATTGCCGTGTAGGAATAACAACACTGGAAATTTTTGTTGTTCTTCTTCTTTATAAGCCTTCGGTAAGTAAAGAAAAAAGTCTCGTTCCTTATCGTCCACCTGGCTTTGAAAAGAAACCCGATGCAGCTCTGGTTTTGAAGCTTCACTAGCCTTTTTGCAGTGGCCAAAAAGCCCAATTATAAAGATGCAGCATCCGAATTGAATAAAGATTTTCATGGATAAATTGATTTAATAGTGATTCTCTGGACTTTCCAAAAGCGCTTTTATGGCTAAAAAGACCACTCATGCTACGATAAAAGCAGCAAAAAATGCAAATTCTAGAGCTTTTTCAGAAAAAAATATAAAAACATTCTAATACGAAGCAGATTTTTATAAAAGAATAAAAAGTAATGGTTTCCAGGAGATTTTCACCCAAAAAAACACCATTTATATAGGAAAAACAAGGGAAAAATAATTCCTACAAACCAGAAGATTAAGCTCCTTTATATGTTACAACTATGTTAAATACAAGCCAGGAAGGGTGACTCAGCAATAAATATTCGTCAAAAGGGTGCATTCGATCATTTATAATGTATCTTTGCATCGAATTATTAAGTACTCAGGTTATCGATCTTTCTTTTAAGTCATCTTTCTTCCTTCCTTAGTTTTTCACCGTACATTATTTTTTTACTTTTATCCGTATATCGGATATTTAATTTCTTATTTATGAATATTTTTGTTGCAAAATTGAATTTCGACACAGTTGAGTCGGACTTGCAAGCTGCTTTTGAGGCACACGGTGCCGTTGATTCCGTAAAAATCATTATGGACAAATTTACTGGAAGATCAAAAGGTTTTGGTTTTGTAGAAATGCCAAACGATGACGAAGCGATGAGTGCTATCGCTGATCTAAATGACCAAGAGTTTGATGGTCGTACA
>CALLVY010000854.1 GCA_938015925.1 uncultured Saprospiraceae bacterium | reverse complement strand
GATGCCATTATTGCTGACCCTCAATTTCCAGTGGAGACTCATTTTGGTAGAGAACTAGATCCTTCGGAAATTATTCCAGGATCTTCCGCTTCCAATCTAATCGGAAATTATCATAGTGTCATTTTTATCAATACCAATTTTAATACGGGGACGACCAGTTCACCTGCCTCTCCAACTCCTAATCAATGTCGGGCGATTATTGGTCATGAATTGGGACATGCTCTTGGTTTTCAACATACGAGTGATCCTGCTTACCCATCCATCCCAAATCTTCCAGCGATCCACTCTATTATGGACTTTGGGATTCCTTCCAATCAAGATAATTTCTTGGTCCCTAGTGATGTTACTGCTGTTCAGTATCTATACGATTGTGAAGAGGGAATTTATAATGATAATCCAGGTCAATCAACAGGTATTTCAATTGCACTAAACGAAATTGAGCCTTTCTGTTATCCAGAAACATTTAATGTAAGTGGCACCCTTCATAATCCACTTTCTGGATCTTTCGATTTGGTCCTGGAAATTCTGGTGATCACCGGAGGAATAGGTGCTTTTCAACCTGTGGTGCAAGGAACATTTAGTGGTTCTGCTTTTAGTTTTTCTAATGTTGATCTTAATGATATTCCTAACTTCATTTACAATTCAAATTATTCCTATCTCGTACGAATCAGAGTAGCAGGTAGCAATCAAGTTGTTTCCAATACACAGGCTATTTCCTTTGATGACTGTGAGGATTTATGCGTCGACCCATGTAAAATTAAAGGCAATATCGAGTATGTAGATAATGGGGAAGGGGATTATATATTTAGTGTACCTCCCTCTGTTTTGGAAGGCCCTTGCGCTGGTAATTATACTTTTTACTGGGTTTCTAGTCATGAAACGAATTCATCGAATATAGATCCCTTGTTTTATGTCAACTTACCAGAAGGCAATCATTCGATCACCTTGTATATTTATTACAAAGGAAAGAATTGTACGAAAGAGTCTGTTTATATTTCTAATTAAGCATTGATACCTGGCGGGTGATTTTAAGCTGCCCGCCAGGTATACTCTAATTTTATAACTATGCCTCAATACCAAGATTCCACCGCACTTCGTAGCGAACAAGTACAGGAGCTGCTCACCGCTGTTCCAAATTGGATGATTCGCTGGGGAAATACCTTGTTCCTCAGTTTGATCATAATGCTTTTATTCCTAAGCTGGTTTATAAAGTATCCTGATATCGTCCCCGCTACCGCAACTCTTACCACACAGATTCCACCACAAAAAGAATATGCCAAAATAACGAGTACCATTGATACAATTCTAGTGGAAGACCATCAGCTTGTAAAATCAAAGCAAGCACTAGCAGTACTGGAAAATACGGCGAGCTATGCGGATATTTTGACCTTGAAATCCAAGATGGATGCCGTCCAGTCGAATGGAACTTCTTTTTACTTTCCCATAGACAGTCTTCCGGTTTTATTATTGGGAGAGGTGGAATCTAGTTTTGCGCTCTTTCAAAATAGTTATATCCAGTACAGGCTCAATAAAAAATTGCAACCTTTCTCGAATGAAGCCATTGCAAATGAGCAGTCGAGGTCAGAATTGGAAACCAGGTTAAAGAATTTAAAATTCCAAAAGGAAGTCAGTCAGTCAGAGCTTTTTTTAAAAGAAAAGAATTTGGAACGCCACAAAGAATTATTTGCAGAAGGAATTATTTCTGCTCGCGATTATGAAGGACTACAGTTGGAATACCTCTTGGCTAAGCGGGATTCTGTAAATAGGAATTTTTCAATTTCGCAGTTGCGAGAATCTATAGGGAATGCTCAGAAAATTTCTAGGAGTAATTCAATCAACAGAGAAAAAGAGGAAATGGTACTTTTAAAAAACGTCATTCAGTCGTTTAGCCAACTCAAAAACAGCCTCAAGGAATGGAATACAAAGTATGTTTTAAAATCTGAAGTCAACGGACATGTCTCTTTTTTTAATTCCTTAAGTCCAAACCAAAGAGTCAAGCAAGGAGATTTGGTTTTTACCATTATTCCAACAGAGTATTCTGCTTACCTGGCAAAGTTGAAAACACCTGCGCTCAATTCTGGTAAAATAAAAATTGGACAACAGGTAAATATTAAAATGACCAACTACCCCGATGCTGAATTTGGAATCCTGTCTGGCGAGGTCAGAAAAATAGCTCTTTTCCCGGACGCAGAGGGTTTCTATTCCTTAGAAGCATCTCTTCCTGAAAAGCTGATCACTTCTTACAATCGAGAAATTCAGTTTAAACAAGAAATGAGTGGCACCGCTGAAATTATTATGGAAGATTTAAGACTTATAGAACGTTTCTTTTATCAGTTGAAAGGCCTCTTTAAAAGATAGAGTAAGCTGTTTTTTTAGTTCAAGAATAATTTTGGAATGCTAGGGGAGTAGCTTTATGATATGAAAAAGAAATAATACCATCGCAAGTGATGGGGGAGCAGCTTCTTATATTTGGTTAGGAGCAAATGACTTGGACAAGGAAGGCAGCTGGTTTTGGGACGGAGACAACGACGGTACCGGAGTTCAATTTTGGGAAGGCGACGCCTCAGGTATGGCAGTCGATGATCTTTTCTCCAAATGGGGCAACGAGCCAGATGATTCGGATGGCCAAGATGGCTTGGGCATGGGAATCACCCAATGGCCCATCTCTACCGGTTCGCTTGGAAGTGCTGGTCAATGGAATGATATAGATGTAAATAATCAACTCTACTTTTTGATCGAATACAACTAGAATAAGCAGAGACTTACTTGAAAAATCATGCAGCATTATACTTGAGATAATGCTGCATGTTTTTTTCTGCTAAAGGAGTCCCGAGTTATTTGTCGAAAGGGGAGGAATAAGCCATTTTTTTATCCTTCAAAAGATATTTCCTGCTTAAGATACCAAATAGGGAATCCCCGATTCTTCTCCCCATCCAAAAAAATAATTTGTCACAGCTCTTTTTTTATTCGCCAAAAAATAAATACTTATCGCTTTTTTATAACATGTAAAGTTTTGTAAGATAAATACTTAAGCTTGTGTTAATTGCTCCATTCCAAAAAAGACTTCTTTAGAGCTTGCATTCTTTCCGTCACACTAATTGTCATTTTAAAGTGCAAAGACTTGATTTATATTTTATTTGCGATGATATTTGTTTCGAACATATCAAAACATCCCCCGCCTGTCTTATCAGCAGGTAATTCCTCCCACCCACTACAAATTAGGGCCATTTTGGTCTTGCCCATTGCCATTTATTGGTGATCATTGGGCGTAATCCCATCATTTTATTTTCCAACATTAGTCGGAGATACCTTTGTGTATACTTGACTATCTGTCTAGCTCTTATGCGATTGGAGTAGAATAATTTTTTTATTCTCCCTCCCAATACTTTAATGGCTTTAGAGTTAGACATTGGAATTGTTTTTTCTCTTTTCTGGCAAGTTCAAAAAAGGTGGAAGATGATTCCAAAATAGATTTTCTGTTGGAAAAGCAGTATTTATTTTTTCACCCAAAAGCTGTTGTATCATGATGGATTCTGCAATTACCTATTTCCAATCGGCCTTAAAATCTGTAAGTCTCTCCGCTGTCCGTGGAGATCGAGTTTTTTTACTTTGCCTCCTCATTCCTTTTGTTTTTCTATTGATTATTTTAGGATCAGATTTGCGTTTGTTTATCTTTTTAATGCTGGCCTACACTTCTGGTTTGATGGGTTTTTTCGCTGCAAAAAGTATGGGCGTTTTTGCGAGTCAAGAACTCAAGAGCATGGAACTGTCCAGAAAAAAAACGATGCTTGCAGAAGTTGAGCGAACCCAATTACAGCAAACCATTCGCCAACTAGCCCTGGAGTTGTCTATGCAAAAAGAAAAAAAGCAAAGCTACCTTGGCAGTGCTGATCAAATCCAGGCGCTCATGGCTTCTCACGAATTGAAAGAGCCGCTACGAACCATTTCCAGTTACATCCAATTACTTGGCGATCGCCATCTGCGAAGCCTGAATGAAGAAGGACAAGACTTCTTGCACTTCATTGGAGATGCTGCCGGACGCATGCAAGAGATGATCGAAGATGTTTTGGCCTTCACCAAAGTGAGTGATTTGAGCGAGCCTGCAATAAAAAGCGATATCAATTTTGTGGTCGGAGATACCCTGCGTTTATTAGGCGCTAAAGTCCGAAAAACCAAAGCCATTATCGAAGTATCCCAAATGGCTCCAATCGCAGTAGACAAAAGACAATTCTCTCATCTACTACAAAACCTGATTGACAATTCTTTAAAATATTGCAATGCAGACATCCCCAGAATTCAGATTAGCGGCGTGCAAGAAGGGAAGGTGTTTTTATTGAAAGTTTCGGACAATGGCATTGGGATAGAAAAAGCCTATCAACATGTGGTGTTTGATTTGTTTCGTCGCTTACATGGCGTAGGAGAGTATGCAGGCTCTGGAATTGGTTTGGCCATTTGCAAAAAGATTGCAGAAAATCACAGAGGAAGCATTTGGGTAGAATCCGAAGGGATTGGAAAGGGCGCTACTTTTTGTGTGGCCTTGCCGGTATTGAAATAATAATTCGCTTTGCGGATTTCGCATACTGCCAAGCACAAAGCAAGTCAATATACTTCTACTAGAATATAAATCACCTGCGTAGTTTACGCAAAAAAAGTCCTGAAAGCTGAACCTTAGTCTTGATGGAAACATCAGACCGATTTCTCCTATTTCATGTAAAATGAAATAGTCTGGGCGCCGCGATCTGCGGCGCTCTTTTTATTTAGGGCTAGTGGAAATAAGTTCGGTACTTCGCCCAAGCACTTACTTCGTTTTTCCAAAACCAAAAAGTACATCAAATACCGGAATGAATTGGACGATAGAACCATAAGGGTAGCGACCATGAGCAGAGGCAACTCCCGCTTTCAAGGCAAATCTATCCGATTTTTTCCAAAATAAAAGGAGTCGATTTTCTATGACAAAATCCTTGTCCTGTAGGTCTACTTGAAAGAAGGTAAAATCTGCTTCTAAGTTTAATTTGGAACCTAGTTCCTGATTGAAATGGAGGCCAAAATATAGATTGGGAGAATTATTAAAAGCCAATGTTCGATTGTAGAGAAAAGGAATGTCAATACTTGGAAAGTCGTTTTTCTCTGCTCCTCCAAATTTAAAAACCGTAACGATCCCTGTTCGAAATCTTAGGAAAGTCTTTTGCATATGATAGCCAAGTAAGAATTCATTTTTTAAGCTAATCATATGTGGGACATTAGCGTCTTTTGGTAGAACACCACCCGCACCTTCTCTGGCAATCAATTTTAAATAAATACTAGGATAATTGATTTTATGCAGCGTCGAAAAACTAAGTCCTTTTTGATTCTTTTTCCAATGTTTTTTCAATCCCAGGTTGGGAGAAACAAAAAAGAAAAGCGGCTGTATTTGCCATTCCATATTTTTTTTGATGCCCATTTTTTTTACTCCAAAAAGCGGCCATACTTTTCGACCTGGTGTTAAGGTGCGCGGACTTTGGTCGGGCCAAAGGCTACTTTGCAAATGAGTAGAATCTAATGCTTCTTGGGCAAATGTGGATTGCGGAGAAAAGCAAGTCAAGAGCAATAAGGCGAAAAGGAATATTGTATTTTTCATACTAGAGTATCACTAAGTTGTCAGACAAGATGGTTTACCAATTAAATAAAGTACCACTCAAGGGCGCATGATCAGAAAGCGGCATCGTTGCCATTCCACCACGATCTTTATCGAGGTGAACCAAGCCTGCTTTAAAACTGGCATTCGTAAACATAAAATCCAGTTTGCGATTCCAAAACCCATCTTTATTGGCCGTAAACGAAAAGTAATCTTCATTTTTAATCGCAAAGTCCACCAATGAAATCAAAGGAGTATAATCATAAAAAGGCAACATGATATTGGCCTCGGCACTAAAATCATTGGCACTAAATTCCGAGTCTTTGGGACAAACATCATCTGAAAAACCATTTACTTTTTGAGAAGAAGGAGGGAGGGAATTAAAATCACCACCCAGGACAAAAGACTTTCCGTCGGCCTGCAATTGGTCGACGGTGGCTTTTATTTGTTCAAGTTGTTTGTCCTTGGTACCATCTTTTGCAAAAGCAGAGGTATGGGTATTGAGGAGACTAATGGATTGTCCTTGAGCATCGCTGATTTCTGCTTTTAAAATGTTTCTCCGCAAATAAAAATATTGAATCAGACCACTTTGCTCTTCAATGAGCGGCAAGGCAATTCGCTCCGCATTGCTAATGGGATAACGAGATAAGATCGCATTGCCAGAATCAATGGGGCCAATGCCGTCGCTTGGGACATATTCGGATTTCCATTGAGAAGCATAAACGGCATAATTAAAATCCGTTCGATCCAATAACCATTGCACCTGATCAATATGAGTAGAACGTTTGGCATTGATATCTACTTCCTGCAAATAGAGCACATCTACATCCATTTGATTGATCTTTCCAGCGAGTCCTTCCAAGTGTGCTTCCACTTCAGCCATTTTCATCAAAGACCGATCTCCATAACAATCAAAAAAGAAGTCTAATCTCCCTCCTGCAAACTTGATATTCCAACTGCCTACCTTCAACGAATCGGCAGGAGCCGCCTGATCACTTTTAGTCGCAGATTCATAAAAAACAACTTGCTCATCGCTGTCTTCAATAATGGCATCAAAGGGATCACAAGAATAACAGAAGATTAAAAAGAGTAGGAATAGGTTCTTTTTCATGGTTCGAAATTTTGTAAGCTTATATTACTCTTTCTCCTTTAATTCTCCACCCTTTTGGGGTTCTTTTTTGAGAATTAGAGGGCTGATTTTTTTTAATTATTTACTTCGCTCACTAAACCATTTCTTCACCACATCCTCCGCTTCCAAATCATAAGGCGCAAAACCTTTTTTATTCTTTTTCCCATAAGCCAAATAAGAAGGCCATTTCCACCACAAAATCCCTCGACACCATTCTTTATCAGCCAGTCCTTGATGAACGACTTCATAACACATCCGCTGATGGACCTCATTAAAAGCGCGATCACCTGCTTGAGCATGTGGATTTTTCCAAGTGCCTTCTACCGGGCGAAAGCCAATTTCTGTAAAAATAATAGGCTTTTGAAATCGCTTGGCAATGCCTTCTACTTTATCGAGAATTTTGTCAAAAGCTTGTTGAAGGTCTTTTTGGGAAGGGGCATTGCTATTGCTAAGTGGATAATAACAATTGAGCCCAATAAAATCGAGTTCTTTCCAAAAATTGACTTGTTCAAATTCTTCTCCCCAATTGGCGCAGTAGGTCAACTGACCAGAATAGATGCCACGTAGTTTTCGAAATATCGTTTTCCATTCTTCCTCATGCCCAAGCGTCGCTTTTCCAAATTCTACACCAACACTCAAAGCCTCCGCTTCATGGATTTCAGAAAGCATCGCATAATGTCGAATCCATCGATAATAGTAATCGAAAAAACGATCCCAATCCTCTTGCGTTTTCATCTCCACAAAACCCGACCAAGAACCATGTCCCAACCAAACTTGCGGTTTGACCAAACTCTGAATTCCCATCTTCCGAGCAGCATGGATTACGTGAATCACACTTTCATCGTTTTCTGATCCGGCATGATTTGTCAGGCGCAAAAAATTGGGTTCATTAGCTTGATCCATATAGGTGTATGGAACGACTGCTATCGCTGTGCTGCCCAAGTCTTTTAATTCGCCAAGAGATCGCGTGGCTTCTTTAGAAATATAACCATTGTAAACCTGATAGCCTTCATGGGCAAAATTAAATCCTTGCCAATAGGGTAGGGTAGGTTTTTTTCGTCTCGCTGCAACCGGCGCTTTTTGAGCCATATAGCTTTTCCATTCCTGATTGAGACTTTGAATTTCTTTTTCATTGGGCGACCAATTGTTGTAGTTTTCCAGGAATTTTTTGTCGCCCCATTTGTGAATTAAAAATTCTACGAAAGCACCTGACATACAAGCTTTGACCAAATGAGATTCTTCCTGGTATAATTGTTCATTTAAGAGCTCTTGCAAAGGCATCTCATTATTGCTTTGAAACAATTTCTTGGCCCAATATTGATAACCCTCTTTTTGCCAATGTTTGGTAAAGTAAAGACTCAAACCATTTTCCAAAAACCAAAAAGCAGGTTTGTCCAATAAATTGCGAAGGATCAATTCGTTTTCTTTTTGCAGAAAATTATTGCTAAACTCTTCGTTGACCACCGAGTGAACTTCTTGCTTGACAAATGAAACATTGGATTGGTCGGTATTGAAAATCATCAATCCCTTTTCTTCTGTATTAGAATAAAGGTTGAAGGAGATTTTTGGAAGCTGTACTTTCTTATTACAAAAGACTTCAATCTCTCCGAGGGTTTGTTCGCAGGTTTGTGCCATATTGGTCACCTCTTTTTTAGAAAAACCTTGTTGGTGGCCAATGAAAATAAAGTGTTCCGTTTGGAGAATTGTATCTGCAGGATTACCAAAATCCCAATGTACTTTTTTGTCTATTGTCCAATCTTTTTGACCAAAGGAACCCAATAAAGTACAACGTCCTTTTTCAAAGACTTGATAACCCCAACTCGACCAAAAAAGAGAAGTCCAATCCTTGCTATAAAGCTGTTCTATTTGTTGGATAATCTGGACATCATCGAAGCCCGTCATAAAATAAATTGGCAGTTGTTTGTTTTGTGGATTAGGATAAGCCGAAATGCGAAAGAGGGTTTCTTTTTTAGAAAATTGATGATCGGCAAAAAGAATTTTTTGAGGGCTCAGGTTTAGGGGTAATTGACCGAGCAATTCTGCCAAGACTGGATTGGAATCTATGCTGCCCATTAGAAAAAGAATACTGTTTTTTTTGTCGGCTTCGCTGACTTGTTCTGCCCGGATAGAACGGATGGAAAAGTAAGTATTTTTGCCCGTCATTTTTTGTGCCAGTTGCTGGTATTGTGTAGCCATTGGACCATCGCTGTAGACCAAGAGGATTTCTCTTTTTTCTTGCAGCACTTTTCTGAGTTGGCGAGCGGTGGGTAGTTCATTGGGGGCTGATTCTTGTACAGAAGTTTGTCCCGACATATTGCAGGACAAAACACCAAGGATCAAAAAGAAATAAATCGTTTTCATGGAGGGGGATTAATGATTCTAAACTAAATACAAAGTGTACTAAAGAAACAGACTATAAAATATTTTTCCTAGATTTACCAAATGACTTTAGCGGTAAAAATAGTATTTCCTTGTTTGTTACTCTTGTTCGCTTGTCAGGTAGAACAGGAGAAAAAAGAAGTGGCAGCACCATCCGTTGAGGGGCCTGCTTACAGTAAAGTCCCTGGCAAGTTAGGATTAATCCATCAAATGCAAGGACGTTGGAAAGACAGTGAGATCAAAAATGCAGAATTATTGATTTCTGGCAATCAATTTATTTCTATCTATCGCGATGAAGTGCGCGATCGCTCTACTTTCGAAGTGTTTAAAAAATGTCCCAAACAATGCGGTGGAAAGAAAGCCAAAAAGGGCTTGGCCTACTTTATCGTTCATCGCAAGACTGGTGATTTTTGTTATGTGTTAAATAGTTTTGAGAATGGCGTATTAGAATATGCGCCTTTGGAACCAGAATAAAAGACCAGAGCGCTTTTATTCCTGCCCTTCCTGCCGCCAAATTTGCTCATAAATCGCCTTCCGAATCTCCGAATCTTTTACCTGTCCTTCCTCCTGTGGCTCATGCATCTGAGACATAATAACCCCCACAAAATTTCGATAAGAATCTACCCAATAATGGGTACATTCATAACCGCCTCCCAGCCACAATCCTTTGTCTCCACTTCCATCGAGACGAATAGAATCTCCTGCGATCCAAATATTATAGCCATTGTAACCATAAGGATTATTTAATTGACTCTGAGGAGCAACGATTTCTTCTACCGTTTGTCGATCTAGAAGATCGCCTCCTCCTGCCAATAATATCCGCAGAAAGTCGGTATAACCATCCGCCGTTGCCACCATCCCTTCGCCACCTAAATACAATTGATGACCAGGATCATAAATGGGAAAAGAAGGCCCAAAAATATCCAATTCACCAGCTTTCGCTTCTCGAATGGTTTTGTCTTTTCCGGTAAACATAGGGGGCAATAGATTGGGATCGTCGATCCCATATTGGAGGCCACTTATTCTCATTTTATTTTTGATCTTTTCTTCCACCAATTGGTTTAGAGGTTTGCCCGCAGCACGTTCGGCCACAAAGCCGATAAGAGTGGTGTTGATGCCATAAAAGTCATTGCTGCCAGGATGTTGGATCAAAGGAAGAGTCGCCACTTTTTCAACAAATTCTCTAGTACTTTTAGCCTCTGGTAAATTTAGCGAAGCGAGCTTATCATCCAAGCAAGGAAAACCCGTAGTTGCATAATAAAAACCAGCTTGATGATTGAGCAAATGCTCTACAGTCATCATGGTATTGGGTTCTACCAATTGATAGTCACAAGCCGCAGCCTTATCCGAACCGGTATATTCACTCAAGTTTTTCCCATCCGGAGTAACCGCCACTTTCATATTTCTAAACTCAGGAATATACAGGGTGATGGGATCATCTAGTTCGAGAAATTTTTCTTCGATCAAATCGAGGAGGATAGTCGTCGTCACAATTTTACTCATCGACCATATCCGAATCCAGGAATCCTTATTGACTTCATAATTGGGAAGCAGGGATTTGTTGACGGCGCTGTGCTCATACATCAGCGATCCATCGAGGTATTCCAAACGGACATGCAGGAAAGGGTAGAGGCCATCATTTACAAAACGATCGATGGTTTTATCAATGGCTTTGGTGTTGTTTAATTTTGGCGTTTGGATGACTTTGGAAAAATCAGTTTCGGTGCCTAAGGGTTGCTCGGCTACGAATCCATTACAAGAATAGAGGAAGAGGGCTAAAAAAGAAAGCGCAAAGAAAGAGAGAACCTTTGTCATTTTTATTTAGGTTTTTTAGGCTAAAATATTTTAAGTTAGTGAGCAGAATTATTTTGCCATTAAAATGGGATGAGTTTCAGGCTTAGTCGAGGCATGAACGAGCAATCGCTCGTGACCCGCAAAGCGGATGGGGGGCCTAAGCGATGCCTTAGCATCGGCGAGGCTTTTTAACGAAGAATAAGGTTGAAAATCGCTCATTATAATAAGTACATTAATTTGCTCACTAACTTATAGGAATACAAAATTTCAGTAACAAAGATATTGATCCTTGCACCAAAAAATAAGAAAGAGGAATAGAAAATTATTTTTAAACCAATCCTG
>CALLVY010000853.1 GCA_938015925.1 uncultured Saprospiraceae bacterium | reverse complement strand
TCCGAGTTGCTATAATTATAATTTTGAATTGAAATCAGACAAAGGTTGGGCAGAGTTGATCGACCTGACCAAGCGCTTGAGCGAAGAAGAATCCGACCTGGAAGAAGTCTTAAATGTCGATCGAACTTTATGGATGTTGGCTTTCAATAATGTACTGGTTAACCTCAATTCTTATACTGGCCAGAATAGCCAAAATTATTACCTCTACAAAGATGACTTTGGACAGTTCAATCCGATTATCTGGGATTTGAATCTGGCTTTTGGTAGTTTTAAAAATACAGGACTCGGATCGGATTTGAATCTGAAAGCTTTGCAGACGATGGATCCGCTATTGCATGCAGACAATCCTGGGAAACCCCTGATCAGTCGCTTGTTGAAAAATCCACTTTATCGCAAAGCTTACTTGTCGCATATTCGTACGATTGTGTACGATCAGTTTGTGAGTGGTGCTTATGAAAAACGAGCAAAGGACTTGCAGCGGCTTATTCAAATTCCCATGTTCAACGATCAAAATAAATTTTACAAAAGCGAAGAATTTCAAAAAAGCCTGACGACTACCATTGGGAAGAGAAGTAAAATTCCGGGGATTGTAGAATTGATGTCGATCCGCGCTCGCTTCTTGAAGAAGCATCCAGAGATCGCCGTCATCCCGCCAAAGATCAGTGAAGTAAAAGTAAAGAGTCGCAAAGAATTTCAGAGCGAAGCGATCACTAGTTTTCGCATTCAGGCGAAGGTGGAAAAATTGCCCAAGCGAGTAAAATTGTATTACCGCTATAATAGCACCGACGAATACAAAGAAGTCTTTATGGCCGATGATGGCAAAAGCCATGATAAACGAGCTGGAGATAAAGTTTTTGGTGTGCTGATCGAACCGGATGCAGACCAGAAAAATCTAGAGTATTTTATTATGACGGAAAATGCCAGGGCGATGAGCTTTGATCCTCCGAATTATATGTTTGAGCCAAGGCGGGTGAGTTTGATGGAATTGAATGGGGAAGGAGTGGAGGAAATGAGTAATGACGAATAATGATTTGATCGAGTGGCTTACTTGAGATTGTTTGGTCGTTGTTTTTCCTAAAACAACCCTCCTTTTTTTCGCTGAATCATTTATATAAATAAATCTCTACCGATTTCAAAGCTTGGAAATCAGTAGAGATTTTTCTTTTGGAGCTATTCGAAGTCCTCGCCTTTGTTCCAAATCTGGTACATTTCAAAGAAAATCTTAGCCAAAGCCAATCATTTTACAGTTCCATACGTTGATCCTGAGGAAGATTATTTGGGAGTAAAGAACCTTAACTAAACCCTAACAAATACCGACCAACGATTTATAAAAAACTATTATCCTTATATTTGAGCTAGAAAGACTAGAGATTCTATTCAACACAAATTATTATTATGACGAAAATATACCTTCTCCTAGCTATTATGTGCCTTTCTTTTTGGGCCAATAGCCAGGATTTGTATGATTTATCGAGGGTGAGAGAGGTCAGACTGACCTTTGAAGAGGATATTTGGGATAAAAAACTAAATGCCTATAAACAGGAAGGAAAAGACCGCCGACTAGTGGGGAAAGTGACGATAGATGGGATGGTTTATGACAGCGTAGGCGTTCGATACAAAGGCAACAGCTCTTATTTTAATATCCGAAAAACGGAATCCAGGAAATTGCCGTTTAACATCAAAATAGACCACATCAAGAAGGATCAGGCTCTGCCCGGTGGCTATGAATCCCTAAAGTTATCCAATGTCTTTCGCGATCCGAGTTTTATGAGAGAGGCCCTGGCCTATGAAATTGCCAATAAATACATGGTTGCTCCACGTGCCAATTTTGTACGCTTATACGTCAATGGCGAATTGCTAGGTTTGTACAATAGTACCGAATCGGTGGATAAAGACTTTTTGAAAAAGAAGTATGGCTATGGAAAGGGCGTGACTTTTAAATGTGATCCAAGTTGGGCGTATAAAAAAATAGATGGCTGTAGTAAGGGCGATAAAGCTTCTTTGCAATACTTGGGAGATGATCCCGAATGCTACGAAAATCTCTATGAGATTAAATCGAAAAAGGGATGGGAGGAATTGATCAAACTGACCAAGACGCTCAATAAAAATCCAGATCAAATCGAAACGGTATTGGATGTGGATGCCACCTTGTGGATGTTGGCTTTCAATAATGTACTAGTCAATCTCGATAGCTACTCTGGCAGACTTTGCCACAATTATTATTTGTACCAAGATACCTTTGGAATTTTTCATCCGATTCCCTGGGATATGAATCTCAATTTTGGAGGCTTTCGCTTCTTCGATGAAGGTTCTCCGATGACCTTGGAGGCGATGCAAAAGATGAGCCCTTTTATCCATTACAGCCAAAGCAATGATAAGCGGCCACTGATCGTCAACCTTTTGAAAAACAGTCTTTACCGAAAAGTTTACATCGCTCATATTCGTACGATCCTCAATGACTTTTTTGTCAACGAACAATACCTTACCCGTGCCAGACAAATGCAATCTTCGATTGATTTTTATGTGCAATCAGATAAAAATAAATTTTACCCTTACGAGTCTTTTAAGAAAAATCTGGAATCATCATGCCCCGCAGGAAGTGTCCAAATCGTTGGACTAAAAGAGTTGATGAAACCACGGACGGAGTATTTGATGAATCATCCGCTCTTGAAAAAAGAGGCTCCTAAAATTTCTGAAGTTTACGGGACCAAAACGGGAGAAGAGGAATCCAAGATCACTTGTCGTGTAAGTGAGGCGGATAAAGTTTATGTTTGTTATCGAGCAGGAAAGTTTGGTGCATGGAAGCGCTTGGAAATGAAGGATGATGGAGCGGATGGTGATGCGACGAGTGGTGATGGTTTGTATTTTTCGATGGTGGAAGGAGGAAGTGGATTGGAATATTATATTATTGCGGAAGCCCCCAAGGCGGCAAGTTTGTCGCCGGAGCGATCTGGGAAGGAGACGCATGTGGTGCGGTAGTTTTGAGGAATATTGAATATTGATTCGGCAATTTTGAATATTGATTTTGACGAAATATTGGTGAAGTGAAAAGTTTGAAAAGTAGTATGGCTATACCCAAAAATAAATTGGAACTCCAACTTGCGATTCAGCAAACTTACGCCAACCTGCAAAAAGATTTGGCTAAAGTTCCCTTTGAGAAAAGTAGAGATAAAGTGATGGAAGGTCATGCCAAAGGTACCTGGATGAGTCCTTGTGATTTGGTGGCTTATCTGGTAGGTTGGGGAGCCTTGGTTTTGAAATGGCAGCGGCAAAAGGAAAGGGGAGCGCCGGTGGTGTTTCCGGAGGTGGGCTATCAATGGAATGAATTGGGTTTATTGGCCCAACAGTTTTATAAAGACTATGAAAAAGAATCCTATCCTGTTTTGTTGGAAAAATTAGATGCTACAGTGAAGGAAATTTTAGAATTGATCGCTCCTTTAAAAGAAGATACTTTGTATGTAGAAGGCTTTTATGGAAAATATCCTTTAGGTAGAATGATTCAACTCAATACTTCTTCTCCGTATAAAAATGCACGCACTCGAATTCGAAAATACTTGCGTACCTTGGTTTGATCTCTTCCTCCTTTCTGGTTTTTATTCTTCCTAAACTTCTTTTCTAATTTGCTCAAGTCTTTAATTTTTCGATGTCCTTAAGGAAAAGTTAAAAAGACGTCCAAAAATTGTTAAGATGAAGTAGAGAAATTGTATTTGATGATTTATAACATACATTGGAAATGTAATGATTTAAGTAGTTCCACCATTACTAAAAATATAAGCATGAACTTATTTATAAGCGCTCTACTTTTGTATTGCTCTCTTTGGAGTACCTTATCTGCCCAACACAAAACGACTTTTAATTCAGATGGTAGCATTTCTACGGTAATCAGGAATGGCAATTCAATCTCCAGCATAATTCAAATGGTAGGACTTCTACCACCATCCAATCTGGAAACACTTCCATTCCAGATGATGCAGAAGAAAATCCGATCTCTATTGCTGAACAAAAGAAAATAAAGGAAGTTAGAGCCATTGCAGCGGAAAAGAGACTCGATGAATTAATGGAAAAAAGAACAGAGATGTTCGAGAGAAAAATAGCCAAAGGCAAAAAGAAAACAGAAAAACTAAAAGCGAAGAAAAAAGTAAAAGCCGAGCAAAAAGAGCAGAAAAGAAAAAAGAGAAATAAAAAATAAAAACTCCCCAATGGATCATTTTTTTTCCAAAGTTGAACAACTCCGAAAGCGTTCGCAGTTAAGTGTAAGATCGAAGCAAAGAGGTATGGAACAAATCAGAAACCGAACTCGAAACCGCTTAAAAGACCCTTTTGGCAATATCCTTGTGCTCAAACGGGTTTTGACTGGTTTTATAGGACTAGCGACTTATCGTCGTTTTAATATCGTCAATAAAACCCAAGTCACTGGAGCCGAATACTTGATGGACTTACCAAAGGCCAATGTTCTTTTTGTGTCCAATCACCAAACTTATTTTGCAGATGTAATCGCACTCTACCATGTTTTTTCCAGTGCAAAATGGAAAAAAGAAAATATAGATTCCCCCGTTTATTTATTGTCTCCCAGAGTCAAGTCTTATTACATCGCGGCTGAAGAAACCATGAATAGTGGTTTTTTACCCAAACTATTTTCCTATGCAGGGGCGGTTACCGTTAAGCGAGCCTGGCGTCAAGCCGGGGAGGACGTAAAAGGCAATTCCGATTTTCGAGCCCCTTCGAAAATTAAAAAGGCTTTGGACTACGGTTGGGTCATCACCTTTCCGCAAGGAACCACGACGCCCAATGCCCCGGTTAGAAAAGGCGCAGCGAGTATGATCAAAAAGATGAATCCCTTGGTGGTTCCCGTTACCTTAAATGGCTTTTCGGAGGCCTTTGATAAAAAGGGATTGCGGTTTAAGAAAAAAGGCGTGCAGCTTTCTGTGGAATTCAAGGCGCCGATTCAGTTTGATGAAAATACTAGTGTGGAGGATATTCAGGCTTTTTTGGAAAAGCATTTAATCGGATCGGAATAGATAGGCCGAATGCAAGTAAGATAGCCCTCAGCACAACTTATCACTCCAGTCAATTTCATCTAGGTTTCTTCCTGGCTATGGAATTTTTTTCAAAAAAATGAAGTATACTTAGGTATGAAAATCATTTGTGAAAGTCCTCGCCTAATCCTCCGAGAATTTATTCCAGCAGATGCTCCTGGCGTTTTTGCCTTGGATAGCAATCCTGCGGTACTCCAATTTATCGGCTCTCCAGTACTTACAGATATCACTCAAGCGGAAGCTTTAGTCGCCAGAATCATCGCTGAGAGAGCGGAGCGGGGAGTCGCCCGTTTGGCCGTCGTCCTAAAATCAAATCAAACCTTTATTGGCTGGGCTGGATTAAAATTGATGACCGAGGAGGTCAATGGGCATTGTGATTTCCATGACTTGGGCTATCGTTTCTTGCAAAGCCACTGGGGACAGGGGTATGGCTTTGAAGCGGCTCAGGCAACTTGGGATTATGCTTTTGATCAGCTTGGTTTGGAGCGAGTGTATGCGGTGGCTCGGACCAATCATGTGGTTTCGCAGAAGATATTGCGGAAGGTGGGAATGGTTTCTAAAAATGAATTTGAGTGGTGTGGGGAGCGGCATGTCTGGTTTGAGGGGAGGAGGTAAAAAAACCTTAGTTATTGAGGTTTAATAAATAGATAAGAATAGCAGCAAACATAGGGTCTACCTTCCAGATGAATGGTGTCAACTTAAGCGTTTTTTTCTTGTTGAAAACCCAGGATGCCGCTCAAAGCGGCTTCCTGGGTCACCCATAACTTATTCCTTCTAAATGAAATTAAAAAAGTAGTGTGCTTCCTAAGTTGATGACATGCACCTTCAAGATAGATGCTATATTAAACGCTAAGTTAAACCGAGGCACATTAATCCTATGTTCTGTCTTTTAACTCAAGTATTTCCTTATGTCGATGACATTCGGCTTAGACTCTTAAGTCTTATTTTTTTACTAACCTATTCTAATTCGCATTTTTTTATTTCTATTCCACTAGGGAACAATGGATTTCTTTGTCCACTTTTTTAAAGTTTTTCCCAATTATTTACCACCTTGTGTAAGGCTATAAAAGGCACCGTATTCTGCTGGAGATATTGCGCTTAAAGAAAAGTAAAATTCAGATTCGTGAATCAATTAAATCACATTCTAAAATTATTAGTCCGACTTGTTTTAATGTTGCCCATTCTTTGGCTGTGCTTTTTCAATGCTTCCCTTTACTACGATCCAGGATTTAAAGAAAGTAGTGCAGCGGAAGTTAAATACAATGAAGACGTCTATCACCAATTGAATTTTTTAAAATTAAAATTAGCAGAAGGAGCGGGAGAAGAAATGCAAACTATTTTTCCAGAAGGCTTTATTTTTATCAATGTCTTGTACGGATTGACTTGGTGTGAATTGATTAAAGGTCAAGTCGAAAATACCGACTTGTATCAAGAAGGAATACAAGAGATTACCAGCACTATAGCTAAAATGGATAGCCGGGAAGCGAAGCGTATTTTTCCAGAAGAATTGCCCTTAAAGTATGGGGCCTTTTATAGAGGATGGAGCAATTATTTATTAGGGAAAAAAATAGGACTTCAATCCGAAGAGCATCGGGAGGAGGGAGAAGTAGAATTGTTTAAGCAAAATTGTCAAGACATCAATGAAGCAATCATAACTAGCACGAGCCCTTATTTAGAGTCTTATAAATCACAGAAATGGCCTGCTGATGGAGTAATAGCGGTTGCTTCTTTAAAATTATCGGATCAAGTTTTTAAAGAAAACCAATACGAAAAAACATTGGAAGAATGGCTCGGAAAAGTAAAGGCTAAATTAGATAAAGAAACAGGTTTAATCCCACACGCCGTTCATTATAGAACAGATGAAGCGATTGAAGGAGCAAGAGGTTGTTCCCAAAGTTTGATTTTAAATTTTCTGAAGGACATCGATGAATCCTTTGCAGAAGATCAGTTTCAGAAATATAAGAACCTTTTTTTGACTCGGAGAGTTGGGATGCCGGGGATAAGAGAATATCCAAAAGGGACGTTTGGTTTAGGAGATGTGGATTCTGGGCCTGTGATATTTGGTGTCGGTGGAGCGGCCTCTATCGTTGGTCAGCGGACCATGGGGCGTTATGGAGAATGGTCGGTTTACAAACAATTGAGAAATAGCATTGAATCCTTTGGAATGGGAATAAATATTGGAACGGAGAAGAAATATCTTTTTGGAAAATTGCCAATGGCGGATGCTTTTATTGCCTGGAGTAATTCGATAGAAGGAGCAGAGGTAGAGCAGGTAGCTACAGGTAGTTGGCGAATCATCGCTCAGCTCCTTTCGATATTGTTGGTGCTAATGATAGGTTTTTTTATATTCAAGCTTTAAGGCAATCTCTGTTTTAAAATACCTCTTTTGATAGCCCTCATAAAATATAGAAAATGAATGAAATAAGCCCCGAGAATATTATCTATCAAAATCTATCCGAAAGAAAAGAATTCCTCCCCCAATTGGCCAATTGGTATTTTACCGAATGGGGATACGAAGTCCCCAATAGAACTTTAGATGTAGAAGAGAAAGACTTGAGAGAATCCTTGGAGAACGACGAGCTACCAATCATCATCATCGCCACCGATCAAGAAACCCTCCTCGGCGCAGGACAAATAAAGCGACAGGAAATGTCCATCTATCCAGCAAAAGAATATTGGATAGGAGGGATCTTTGTCGGAAAAGAAAATAGAGGGAAAGGAATCGCTCAACAAATAATAAAGCAGCTCCTTGGAATTGCTAAAGCAAAGAAAATGGATACACTGTATCTACAAACCGAAGCATTGGATGGCGGCTTGTATGCGCGACTGGGATGGAAAGGAATAGAGCGGGTTAATTATCATGGTACGGAAGTATTGGTGATGGAAAAGGACTTGTCTCTTGAAGATAAAAAAAAACGATTTAGAAATATTTAGATCCAACAAAAAATGAAACATGCCTTTATTTTTCTTTCCCTACTTCTTGCCATTCAGCAACTTAGTTTCAGTCAAGCACTTGGCCAATTACACCTAGAAGGAAATCGACTAAAAGGAACCTGTGAACACCGATACCTTACCGGTTTTGAAATTGAATTAGATAGTACCTATACAGAAATAGATAGTGCTCTACTTTTTCGCCAATTTCCAAGAATAGGAAGCATTAACTTTAAAAACCGAGTGGACATCCCCACAGAATTTACAATAAGCAATAGGGCAGGCTTTGCACAAATAATGTTTAGATTTAGAACAAACTATCTGACTTTTGACCGTTTGCAAATAGAGAAACAATTGATCAGCTTTCAGGTAGATGATGATCCGGAAGTACCCGTCACGGAAAAGGATTTAAGAATTATAGCGGTCGCCCAAAAAATGTTATCCGAAGAAAAATATTGGAACAACGAAGATGATCGAAATTGCGATGATGATTTGGCCAATAAATCTTTTAGCATTTATTGTGCGCTAAGAATCGCCTCCCTAGAAGTAGAAGAAAAATACAATCATCGAAATGCAGTGCTACAAAAACTAAGACACCTGATTGGAGAAAGATTTCCCAACAAAAAGTGGAACCATCGATTGATGGATTTTAATAATATGGCAGAGGTGACTTTTACAGATATTCAGGAAATGTTAGCGAAAATGGAAACAGAAATTATCCAAGAATTAAAAGATAGAAAGAACGAATAAATATGGGTCACCAACTTTACGCCCAAAACTTGTACATCCATTCCCTTTTTCCTACCTTCAAGCTTCACCCACAAAGCGTCTAAATTTCCTTCGCATGCAGTACCTCACTTTACCAACACCACTCGTATCTGTAGAATGGCTACGATTAAAAATCAATCACCCACAACTGGTGCTCCTGGAT
>CALLVY010000852.1 GCA_938015925.1 uncultured Saprospiraceae bacterium | reverse complement strand
ATATAAAAGATCCCCAGGCCATTTTGACGCAGGTAAAAACGGTGTACTCCAAGGTAGCCCAAAAAAAGAGCCAATAATGCGGCTGTAGTCTTATCTTTCATAAAGCGCTTGCGGTGTTCTTTTAGTCTTTTGACGGAAATAGATTCAGAAATCTATTTTCCCCGTCTCTTAGATGCAATTCAATAAGGTGATTGGAGGAATAATTGAGATAGGAAAATCCTATGTTAGTTATAACGACAAAAGAACAACACTGTTTGCAGAGATGGGATATTTTTAGACTAATGTGATATTTTACAAGTCAAAACCGTAAAATCATCGGGGTAGGTCTTATCTCCCATAAAAATTTCGATCTGTTTCATCAAACTGTTGTTGAATGCTTCTGCTTTGAGATGACTATTTTTTTGGACAAAAACTTCCAAGATTTCCTCATCAAAATAAGTCCCGTTTTCATTGCGAATATCTGTCAATCCATCGGTAAAGGTCAGAATTGTAGAATCATGGGTCAAATGCAATTCTCCAACTTCTACATCGGGCAATTCTGTAAAAGATCCGAGTATGGTACTTCCTTTGGTCAACAACTCTATTTTATCATTCATAGCCAATACGGGCGGATTGTGTCCGGCATTGACATAATGCAAGAGGCGACTTTCCGGGTCGTATTCTGCAATAAAAAAGGTCAAAAACTTTTCTCCTTGTGTGATCCGAAACAAACTTTGATTGAGATCTCGAACAAAGTGATCTAATTTTGATCGCTTGAGAATCAGGCTGTGGAAGTTGGCTTGAAAATTAGCCATCAATAAAGCTGCGGCCACTCCTTTGCCGGAAATATCGGCGATACAAAAGGCAAATTTTCCATCCTCCAATTCGAGGTAATCAAAATAGTCCCCACCTACTCCCAATTTGGGTTTGTAAATACTCGCCATTTCGTAAGCTTGCCCTGGCGTAAGGGTATTTGGAATCAACATGCGTTGCATTTCGCTCGCCAATTCCATTTCTCTTTTCAATCCTTCTTGTTCCAACTGGCGCTTGAAAAGTCTTTTGTTTTCTATTGCTACCGCAATGATATTGGTAATCGTGGTGATAAACTGCACCTTATTGTACATATCTTCATTCTCCGAAAAACCACCGATAAAGGTATAGGCGATTGCCGTTTCCTTGTGCAATACCGGTACGACAATATCAAACTGTTTAATCAGAGGGTGGTTTTTTTCTTCATCCAGATTTTTTAGTCTTTGGTATTTGGCGAGTTCTTCCGTTATGTCTTCCTTTACCAAATCTTCTTCTACTCCAATGAAGGAAGCACAAGTCCATTCTTCCTCTACCTCTTCGCGAACAAATAAGGCCATTTTTTTGACTCCCATTTCCCAACTCAAAAAAGAGTTGTACATTTCATACAAACCTTTGGCCGATACGTTATTGTTGATCGCTTGGGTAATCGTTAGCAGTCTATTGATCTGCAATTGCTTGAGATTCAATTCGCGCTCCACTGTTTCCAGACTGGATAACTCTTTTCTTATGTTGGAAAATTCTGACATACTAAACTCTTCTTCTTTTAAGTGCTGTTTAAAAAATAAAGCCCTCTTTTGAGCCTGCCGGCAGGCAGGTTTTACATTTAACTCAAAACCACCTCATTTTTAATTCGCTCGGTGGAACCTCGTGAAACGTAAGTACTTATTTTTTCAACCTTAATAAACTAATCTCTACAAGGTAAACTATTATATCAAACGCCAATTATCTCAAAATCATATCTATTCCTCAACTAACTTTTCTTACATCCAAAGCATCTCTTAATCCATTGCCCACCAAATTGAATGCTAAGACCAAAAGCATGATGGCGACTGCCGGTACCAGCGCAACCAAAGGTTTTCCGCTGATGGCATAACCATAATTTTCATTGAGCATCGTTCCCCAGGAAGGCTGAGGTGGTTCGATCCCAAAACCCAAATAACTCAGACCTGCTTCTACCAATATTGCCGTTGCAAAATTTGCGGCAGCAACGACCATTACCGGCCCCATTACATTGGGCAAAATATGTTTCCGAATGATTCGCCAGGAACCAAAACCCATACTCTGAGCTGCTTCGACAAAAGCAATTTCTTTTAAACTCAAAACCTGACCTCTTACAATCCGAGCGACTTCGACCCACATGGTCAGGCCTACGGCAATAAATATATTTTCAACGCCTCGTCCTAAGGCCAAGACAATGGCAAAAACCAACAATAAAGTCGGTATGGACCAAACGGTATTGATCAATAACATCAATAGGTCATCTATTCTTCCACCATAAAACCCAGCCACCGCTCCAATGATAATCCCAATCGTCAAAGAAATCAAAACTGCAATCAAACCCACCAATAAAGAAACTCGAACACCAAGTACCAAACGGCTATACAAGCAACGACCAAAAACATCTGTTCCAAGCGGATAGTTTTTTTGATAGACTTGTTCTTTTTTTACCCTGTTTTGTAAATCGGCTATTGCGATTCTTTGTGCTGTTCCTTCGAGGTCTATAAATTGTACTTCGTCATTTTGTAGTGCTTTCGTATCCTTCAATGGATCTATTGGAAAAACCACATCTGTTAGTGCGAAGGCTTCTTCTATTTTTTCCAGTGTTTCTTCTCCTTCATATAAATCTACCACTATCGAATCGGCTCGAAAAAAATAATCATTGATCGGCAAAAGCCGATAGGGATTAGGTTTGCCGTAAAGCATGGTTGTCCACCAGCTTTGAGATGCAAAAAGGGTATTTTTTCTAATCGCAAGCATTTCCTTTTGAAAGCCCGGATTTTTCAATTGCACTTCTACTAATTGATCATTGGCATAAGTGGTTTTATCAATCGTAATCAAATACCCCAACACGGCAATTAGACTCGCTAAAGCAATAATTAGCAAACCAAAAACTGCTGGTTTATTTTTTAAAAACCGATGCCAAGCTCGTTGATTTGGAGAGATATATTTTTTGGCTTCGGATTTTTTCCCCATCTTTTATTTTTGGATTTTAGTACCTTGCTATGCAATGATTCTTATCGGAAAGTTTTCTCAAATTGCTTTTATAAAATAGTGCTTCTAAATATTAGCGCTTAAAGATAGAAAAAAGGGATAATAAATTTTATCCTTACATTTGAATTAATTCTAATTTGTAAATTCCGTCTAACGTTTACTACCTTTTTATGAAAATTCTCCTGATCGAACCCTATTTTGAAGGTAGTCATCAAGCTTGGGCGGAAGGATATCGGAGGCATAGCAAACACGAAGTGAAAATATTGTCTCTTCCCGGACGGCATTGGAAATGGCGGATGTATGGCGGAGCGGTTAGTTTGGCCAAAGATTTTCTGGCAATGGATTTTGTTCCGGATTTATTCTTGGCTACGGATATGCTGGATTTGACTACTTTTTTGGCGCTAAGTCGCAGTAAGAGTGCAGGAATTCCTACGGCTCTTTATTTTCATGAAAACCAAATTACTTATCCTTGGTCTCCAGATGATCCTGATGTTGCTTTGCAACGGAATAACCAATATGGTTTTATCAATTATACCAGTGCATTAGCCGCAGATCAAATTTACTTTAACTCTTCCTATCATCTACAATCTTTTACTCAAACGCTTGAGCCTTTTTTAAAACAGTTTCCTGATTTTAAAGAGCTGCAAAATATAAAAAGCATCAAGGCAAAAAGTCAAGT
>CALLVY010000851.1 GCA_938015925.1 uncultured Saprospiraceae bacterium | reverse complement strand
ATCGATTCATTTAGGTCGACTAAGTATACCGAAGAATCTCGAGGAGATTCGATCCTCACTCGATTGTTTTTTTTGTCCCAAACCAAATGTCTGGCGCCAAAAAAAGTCCAGGACACATAATTCAAGGCTTCCCATTTTTCTCCGCCGCCCATGGCGTCCATCATTTTCGAAACCAATTGTGCCGCTTTTTCGTCTTCGATTTTATTTCTCTCCAAAACTGCCTTCGGTTTTGAATCCCTTGGCTTGGGTTGGTTTTGACAAGCGAATAATAAGGTGGTAAAAATTCCGAGTAGAATGATTTTTGAGTTCATGTTTTTTTAGTCTTAAGAATGAGGTCAAATATAGACTATTTTTTTTTGATCGGTGCATCACTATTTTTTCAACAACCGTTTGTCCAGACTTATGATCCTTTATTTCGAGTAGATACATTCCTATTGGAATGCTTGTGACATTTAATAGAGTTGAACTCTAAGCGAACGGAAGCAAGCGACCGCTGACATCATATATTTTCAATTCAAAACAGAGTACCTTGTAAAATAATTAAGGTTCAATGGTCCTCTAGGAAAAATCTATTTCGATCTAAACCAAACGCTGATCCAACGAAAAAATAATCTTCATTTATCCACCGCCTAAATCTTGAATTAAACAAAGATACCTTGTTCCTCCTATTTGACTATTTGAGAATAGCAAAGCAGGACAAACAAGGTATCTTCCTTCAAACCTATAAAAAAGGTTCTAATTTAAAACAGTAGCATTCCTCTTCTTATTTCGTCGGAATCTTCCGATTTTTCACATATTCATCAAACCAATTCAGCTGCTCCCACAACACATGCTCAATCGATTCCTTTGCCCGATAGCCATGATCTTCAAAAGGCAACAAGACCAATCTCGCTGTACCACCAGAACCTCTCACCGCTTCATAAAAAACCTCCGATTGAAAAGTCAAAGTCCCCGGATTGGAATCATCATCGCCATGAATAATCAAAATCGGTTCATTCACTTGATTGGCAAAAAAGGTAGGTGAACATTCTATATAAGATTTGGTCGCTTCAAAAAGAGAACGGCGTTCTCCTTGAAATCCATATGGCTGATTGGTTTTGTTGTAAGAACCACTTCGTGCAATACCTGCACAAAACAAATCGGTGTGGGCCAGTAGATTCGCAACCATCAAACCACCATGACTGTGACCAATCACTCCAATTCGATCTGGATCAGCGATCCCAATCTCTACGGCTTTGGCAACCGCCGCTTCGGCATCTGCGACCAATTGTGGAACAAAAGAATCATACACCGTTTCCGGATCCCCCACCATCGGCATAGCGGTATTATCCAGCACGGCATAACCTCGCATCAAAAAGTATTTATGCGATGGTCCGTAAATGCGCATAAAGCGATTGGTGGAGCCTCTCACCTGCCCTGCGGTCTTGGCACCAGAATATTCCAATGGGTAAGCATAAACTACTGTTGGCAATTTGGTGCCTTCCTTGTATCCTGGAGGCAGGAGCAATTGGAAACTTAATTCAACATCATCATCTCTTTTGTATCGAACAATTTTCTTTTCAATCTTCCGCAACTCAGGACTGGGATCTTGAAATTTTGTAATGGCTCGTTTACTCATTGCTCTGGAACTTTCCCCAGCTTCTGCTTTAATAGATGCTCCCAGTTTTGCCAAATAAAAATTAGGCACCGTCGAAGACGATTCGGAACTCATGATAAAACTATTTTCCTCTTCCGCAAAATCAACAAAGTATTCATATTTCCCTTTTTCACATCGGAATATCCTTTCGACTTCTCCGTTATCAATGTTTCGTCGATCCACAAATGGTCGATCCCCCTCTTTGGTCCCTCCACTACCACGAAAATAAATAGAACGGTCTTCTACTTTGAATACATATTTCCCATTATCCAATCGGGTGAAAAGTGGATATCCCGGATCATTGTAACGGTCATTTTCATCCAGGTCAAACCATAGTTTAGCACTGCCTTTGTCCACATCCAGTAACCAGACATAACGCCATCTTTTGATGCGCTCTCTCTGATAGACCATGAGCATCCCGTCAGACTCTCCCCACATGGTGGCTTGTATCCGATGCTCCGCTTTAAAAACTTCTTTTGGCTCGACATTGAAAGGAGCTTCCCAGCTCACCAATCGATCTCTAAACTCGACCTCTGCCATTGGATCACCACCATCTAAAGCTTCTCTCCAAAACAAGGTATGCGGAGCCGTTGGCTGCCAGGAAATATTTCTTGGGCCGGTAATCACACCACGTACCGGGACTTCATTAGCAAGTGGTTGATTGACCACCGTCTTTACCAAATTTCCTTTTAAATCCCAGACTTCTGCATCATTGGCAAATCGCCACCAGGCCACTTCATGCGACCAGGGCTTTTTCAATCTTTCTACTAAAAGGTAATTTCCATCCGGAGAAATATCCGCATACATATAAGAAGCGGAAGGCCCGACTACTGTTTCTTGTTTCGTTTTGGTATCATAGATGACCAATTCGGATTGGGTATAATAGCTGAACAGGTCATCATCATGAGCCGTTACCAACAGGTTTCTAGCTTCGTAGGTGGATCTGGCAGAAGCACCAGAATCTTCTAAAATCTTAGGGCCAATGGGCATCGACTTTTTTTGCGGAGCGGCACCGCGATCCTTAATTCTTCTCACCAGAATTTTTTCTTGGTTTGGAAACCATTTGACCGCTTGGTCCATCAAAGGGTTCAGGATCATATTGGGCACCTTTTCTACCTTCCCACTAATATCTCCCAACCACAATTCAATTCGATCTTCAAACCCTACGGACAAAGCAAATCGCTGACCATTTACGGTCCAATAGGTAGAAAGGACTTCTGCTTCTTTTGGAATATTTAAGGAGGTCATATTTCCATCCTTAATCGTGAGCACTCTTGGAGAGGTACCGCCATGTCTGCCGTGGTAATAATTATTTTTTGGATTGACCCGTGTCCCTGCTAGTTTGAGCATCGGTCCGGCCAACTCTGATAAATTGGGATAGATAATCGGATCGGTTAGGATCATATGTGTTCTTGTTGGAGAGGTAGACGTTCTCGGTAATTGGGGGGCATGCAGAATCTTGAGAATGTCTTTGTCTGGAGATTGCCAGGCATTAGGATTGTCTGTCCCATTTTCTCCTTGCGCTATGATTTCCTGATGGGGCACAAGGCAAATGAAAAAGAGGAATAAGAATGCAAAAATTGGTTTTTTCATGATGAACAGATTTGTTGGATTGATTGAGGAAATAGGGTCTAGGTCTTTTTTTAACAGATAAGCTTTTGAAAGCGGTGTTTCAATATAACGAAATATTAGAATAAGGATACAAGTATGTTGGATTTGTAGACCAGCGAAGCGGCTTAGGAGACGAACGCGGGCTTGGGAGGTATTTTGTGTTTTAGAAATAAGTAGACTTTATTTTGATTCCTTTTAGAAAAAAAAGGAAAATTAGTATTTTAAGCTTTGCTATTAAGCCCATTTAAAACCAACTAGCTTACAATTCCAGGGGCTCTCTTTTAGCGCTTAGCCTTCCTTGTTTTTTTTGAACAAATTTTCATTTATTCCTATTTTTATTTTTTTTAGAATAAAGTCTAATATATCAATTAATGTCCAAAGATTTAATAACTTTTGCGCTTTAGTAATTTCTTTATTTTTTTTACAGCTCCCTTCTTTATGAATAAATTTGATCGCGTCATTTCTACCTTAGTTCTTTTACAATCGAAAAAGACCCTAAAGGCTCAAACTATTTCTGAGCGATTTGACGTTAGTCTTCGAACGGTTTATAGAGATATTAGCACCCTCAAAAATGCGGGTATTCCGATTATTGGTGATCCGGGAATTGGTTATTCTATCATGGATGGCTATCGGATTCCGCCGATCATGTTTAACGAAGGCGAGGCAACGGCATTGCTCACCGCGGAGAAATTTATTGGAAATTTGACCGATCAAGATACGCAAGTTTACTATTCCAGCGCCCTGATGAAAATCAAAGCCATCCTGAGAAGTACAGAAAAACAATCTTTGGAGGTATTAGACGATTCCATTGTGATTTCGAATTTCAGCGATTGGGAAAAAAAGACCAATCTTCAAGTGCTCTTCAAAAGCATTGCTTCCAAGAACATCCTAAAGATAGAATATCAAAAACCAGATGGCAGCAATTCTATCCGAAACCTGGAACCGATCGGTTGCTATCACCAGCTTAACAATTGGTATTTGGTCGCTTTCTGTCTACTCAAAAAAGACTACCGTACCTTCAAACTAAACCGGATTACCAGCCTGGAAGTAATGGAAGCGCAATTTGCTACTACACACCTTAGTTTGCAAAATTATATTGACCAACAAAATGAGGTTTGGAAACAAGAGCAACAATTTTACACCATCGAAATCGCCTTCCATCCATCCTTCGTCGAATTCGCCGAATCTCGCAAATACTATTTTGGTTTCGTAGAACAAAGCATTGAAAAGGATGCCGTGCATATGAAGTTTCTAAACTCTTCACTCGAAACGATCGCCCGCTGGCTCCTCCAATTTGGCGACCAAGCCAAGGTTCTTGCTCCCGTAGAATTAAAGGATCGTTTGAAAACATTGGCGACTCAACTATATAAGCATCATAAATAAATAAAAAATACCTTCGCAAAAACTTACTGACATACAGTTGTCATGGGCCGGTCTTACTTTTGTACTATCAACAATTAAAAGGGACCGACTCCCCATTACTAATTTAAAAAATAAAGATCATTATGACCACACAAGAAGTAGCCAACAGACTCGTAGAATTATGCAGAGAAGGTAAATATGAGCAAGCCGTAAAAGAATTGTATGCTCCAGAAATCGTTTCGGTGGAGCCAGAAGGAGTTCCGAACAGGACGGTAAAAGGCTTTAAAGCCATTGCAGAAAAAGGGGCGAAATTTGAAGCGATGTTGGAAAAAATTAATACCACTGTCATCACCGATCCTATTGTAGCGGAGCATTTCTTTTCCATCGGCATGTTGATGAATGTTCAGATGAAAGGTGTTCCGGTTGCTATTGACATGGATGAGATCTGTGTTTATACGGTTCGCGATGGTAAGATTGTAAAAGAAGAATTCTTTTATACACCACAGCCACAGGGAGCTTAATTGACATTGAGATTGGATGCTGGTATTTATCGGCTTTTGCATTGCTTGAATAGATATTCAGGGGATGCAAAAGCTGGTGGATGCTGGGTTTGGTTCCGTTTTCGTTTTTTCTCTTTTGTCCTATTGAAATATTTGAACGACTTCATTGGTCGCTTCGTTAAAGAATAGAAAAATTCCATTGCTACCATCTTCCAAGTAATGAAATCCGCTTACTTGCCCAATGAAGGTTAAAGCTTTTCCGTATTTATCAAGGGGAGTATGGTCTTTTTGAATCCATTGCGGCTGACCGCCAATTTGTTGAATCGCTTTTTTGGATTTTATTTCGTATCCTTTTGAAAAGGATTTATGAC
>CALLVY010000850.1 GCA_938015925.1 uncultured Saprospiraceae bacterium | reverse complement strand
TTATATTGGGAAATGGCTTATCGAAAAGCATTTGAATTTGGCTATAGCCCTGAGATACGAGTAGGGATTGGTTATCTGTCTACCTTTGTTCCCGAAAATATTATAGAGGGAAAAGAAGTGCTGGAAATAGTTTATATGCCTTCGATAACGATTGGAGCACTAGGATGGGATCTTAGAGAAGCGAAAAATGTACCCCTCCGGTTTTTTGGGAATGTAATGATTTACTGGACTAAGCCAGTCGGGAAAACGGGTGAAAATAATTTTGCGTTTAAAACAGGAGCGACGTTCTTCTTTTGAGAAAAACAAGAAGAAAGGATGCTTACAAATTTGGAATCTCTACAAAAAAGGTCGTTCCTTCGCCCTCCGTACTTTCAAACCAAATTTTCCCTTTCATCAAGTCCAAATATCTTTTTACAATCGTCAATCCCAATCCGGTCCCTTGAATATTGGTCACATTATTCGCTCTAAAAAATCGAGTAAACATATGTTGTTGTTCGGCTTTGGGAATGCCGATTCCATAATCTTTCACCTGTATCTGAAGTTTATCTTTTTCAATATGGGTATGCAATTCAATGTTTTTATCCTCCGGCGAGTATTTGATCCCATTTGACAATAAGTTGAGTAAAATGTTTTTCAACAAATGTTCATCGGTAGAAATAAAATCTTCGCCCTCGTGAAAGTGAACAACCTTTTGATCGCCTTTGGCGGTAAGATTTACTTCATCAATAATTTGTTGAATAAAATCAAGCGCTTCTAATTTAACGGGATTAAATCTTACATTCCCCGATTCCAGTTTTTCCAAAGAAAGAAAATCATTCAGGATCACCGTCAAGTTTCGAACCGAAGATTCGATGCGATGGACATGTTTCATTCGCTTGTCCTGTTGGTCTTCTTTTTCATAGCGACCAATCAGATTGGCCGAAGATAAAATAGAACTCAAGGGCGTCCGAAATTCATGCGAAGCCATCGACACAAATCTAGACTTGAGTTCTCCCAATTCTTTTTCTTTTTCCAAGGAAACTCTCAATCTTGTTTCACTTTCTCTTAATTCTTGGGTTCGCTCAATTACTTTTATTTCGAGTTCATCGGATTGTTTTAAAATCCTTTTTTCATATTTTTTTCGCTCAGAAATATCAGAGATAAATGCGACATAAGCCGGCTCTTTTCCCAATCGAGAATATTGCAAATGAACCTCTACGGGATAAAGGGTCTTGTCTTTTCGTTCATGAGTGGTTTCAAAGGAGAGTTTGTTTTCCGTGCCCTCCTTTAAGGGTTGGATTATTTTTAAAAAATCTTCTTCTGTCAATAGCGGTTTGATATCAATAGGAGTAAGGGCTCGCATTTCTTCAATGCTATAGCCCATGTTTTGCCTTGCTCCTTTATTGACTTGTAAGAATTTTAAATGCTCTCCATGAAAAATATAAATCTCATTGAGGGATTCCTCCATGATTTGGGAAACATCTTCATTGATTTGTTGAGCTTCTCGAATCTCGTGCAACATCTCTTGGGTTTCACTATCATCACTAGCATAGGCGATGGCAAATCGTTGGCCATCAATATCCATATGACTTAAGCTGATTTTGATAGGGAATTTGGAACCATCCTTTTTTAAACCATATAATTCAAGGCTGGCTCCCATCGTTCGAGGGACTGGTTTTTTATGATACTTTTGCCGATGCTGTACATGGCGATTTCGAAAAGAATGGGGTAATAATACTTCTATGTTTTGCGCAATCAATTCTTGACGCTCATATCCAAATAGATTCTCAGAGAATGGATTGGCTTTGACAATCTTCCCTTCCGAATCCACGACTATTACTCCAATAGTCGCCTCCTGGAACATCGCTTGAAGCATTTTTTTACTATCCATTTTTGTATGTTTTTGTAGCCTAAAGGTAGTAAAAGAAGGTATAATATACCCTTTTTTGGGACTAGTCTTTTCTATTGGAAAGGCTAGTTTTTAAAGATTTTTTTCTATTGGTACAAGAATTTTATCAAGAAATCTGTAAAGAAGGAGAACGTTTTTTTATGATTTTTATCATCTTATTCTATTGACGATCGTCAATATTCCACAGCCCCGGCTAAGGTATTTTTGTGAAAAGATAAACGGGGAATATGAATGCCTTTACTCCTATAAAAGAAAATAAAATTTCACCAAATGAAAATACTTGCTACCACTGTGGGGAAGATGGTAATGCTGAATTGGTATTGTTCAAGGATAAGTCATTTTGTTGTCAAGGCTGTAAAATGGTTTATGAGATTTTAAATGAAAACGATCTTTGCCAGTATTATGAAATGGATCAACAAGCGGGTGTTTCTCTCAAAGGAAAAAAACAAACACAATTTGCCTGGTTGGATGATGATGTGGTGAAGGCGCAAATTTTTGACTACCAGGAGGAGGAGATCGTAAAAGTTACCTTGTATCTCCCCGCAGTTCATTGTGCGTCCTGTGTATGGCTCCTTGAAAATTTATACAAATTCAATAGTGGCATCCTCGATTCTAAAATCAATTTCTTAAAAAAAGAAATTAAACTCACCTTTGATCAATCACAAACCTCTCTTCGTCAACTAGCGGAACTACTCAGTTCGATTGGATACACGCCAGAAATTAGCTTAGGCGACCTGGATCCTGCACAACGAGAAAAGGTAGATAAAAAGTTGATCTACCAATTGGGCGTATCTGGTTTTGTTTTTGGAAATATAATGCTCTTGAGTTTTCCTGAATACTTGGGGCTGAATGAAATCAATGCCATTGGTTTTAAGGAATGGCTTGGTGGTTTGAATATTCTTTTATCCCTGCCTATCGTTTTTTTTTGTGGAAAAGATTACCTGAAATCTGCTTGCTTGAGTTTGCAGAAAGGCCAGTTGAATATTGATGTTCCTATTTCAATTGGGATTTTGACTTTGTTTCTGCGAAGTATTTTTGAAATATTAAGTGGAGCGGGAGCGGGGTATTTAGATTCTTTAGCGGGCTTGGTCTTTTTTCTTTTGATAGGAAAATGGTTTCAACAAATTACCTTTAATCACCTTTCCTTCGAACGAGATTACAAGTCTTATTTTCCTATAGCCGCATTATTGAAAAACGGAAAAACCATTCCCATCCAAAATTTAAAAATAGGGAACACCATTGTTGTCAAAAATAAAGAACTCATTCCTGCGGATGGTATTCTGCTCAAAGGCAAGGCTTCTATTGATTATAGTTTTGTAACCGGAGAATCAGATCCTGTTGCAAAAGAAAATGGAGAACAACTCTATGCTGGCGGAAAACAGATTGGAGAATCCCTCGAAATACAAATTTCAAAAACCGTTGCCCAAAGTTATCTGACCCAACTTTGGAATGATGCTAATTTTTCGAAAACGAATAGTAATACTACCCAATTATTAGCAGACCGAATCGGAAAATATTTCACGTATTTTATTTTGACCACCGCCTTTTTGACCCTTGCTTATTGGTTGACGATTGATGTCGGAATTGCCATTAATGCGTTTACGGCAGTTTTAATAATCGCTTGCCCTTGTGCAGTGGCATTATCCATTCCATTTACATTTGGAAATGCCATTCGGATTTTAGGGAAACAAAATTTTTACTTAAAAAATACAGCGGTCATAGAACATCTAAAACAAGTAACAACGGTAGCCTTTGACAAAACAGGAACCTTGACGACTAATACAGGTACCGATAGGATTTCCTACACCGGAACCCCCTTATTGCAAGAAGAAAAAGAGGCACTTGCTATCCTTGTAAAACAATCTTCCCATCCTTTAAGTCAGCAGATTTTTAAATTTTTCAAAAAAGAAATTCCAATTAAATTTATTATAGAAAAATTTCAAGAAATGGAAGGGAGTGGCTTGCAAGCTGTTGTTAATCAGTTGTTTGTAAAGATTGGCTCGGCAAGATTTACTCAAAATGATCCTCAAGCTAATGCTCAGGTTTTTCTCCAAATAAATGGAAAAACGAAAGGATTCTTTACGATAGAAAATAAATACAGAAAGCGCTTTAATAAGATCCTCAATTATTTTAAGGACAACAACTCCATTCACTTGCTTTCTGGAGACAATGATCAAACTCGCCTAGAACTAAGTCCCTTTTTTGGCAAAAATCTCCACTATTTACAAAGTCCAAATGACAAATTGAATTTTATAAAAAACCTCCAAAGTCAAGGCGAAAAAGTTTTGATGTTGGGAGATGGATTGAATGATGCCGGTGCGCTTCGCCAAAGTGACATAGGAATGGTCATCGCAGAAAATACCAATAATTTCAACCCTGCTTGTGATGCCATTTTAGATGCCAAAGCCTTTTCAAAATTACCTCAATTTATAACATATGCCGAAGGCTGTATTCGCCTGGTTTATGTTGCCTATGGTTTGGCTTTGCTATACAATAGCATTGGATTGAGTTTTGCCGTGCGAGGAGCATTGTCTCCGGTGATTGCTGCTATTTTGATGCCAGCGAGTTCTATAACGATTGTTTTGTTTGGCGTATTGGCAAGTACGCTTTTAGCTTGGCGCTTAGATTTGGGTGATAAAAATCACACTTCCAATTGATTAAAGTCATCTGATAAAAATCACCGTCAAGATATCTTTGAGCCTAGATTAGTTTTAAAATTAATTCAAAATGAAAGTAATATTCCTTCTCATTATTTTAAGTATTCTGATTGCTATAGGATTTTTACTGGCCTTCCTGTGGGCCGTTGATTCTGGACAATATGAAGACGATTACACGCCTTCTATCCGAATGCTTTTTGAGGAGTCAACCGACAAAAAAAAACGAAAGTAAATGACACAGATTGAAAAGTTTAGTTACGACAACAAATCCGTTCGGAACTTTGCAGTAGCCACCGCTTTTTGGGGGATAATAGGAATGACCGTTGGTCTTTGGGCAGCGCTTCAACTTATTTTTCCAGCCCTGAATTTTGCAACTGCCGAACTGTCCTTTGGCCGAATCCGACCCTTGCACACCAATGCCGTGATTTTTGCATTTGTCGGAAATGGTATTTTTATGGGCGTTTATTATTCGCTCCAACGCTTACTCAAAACCAGGATGTATTCTGACCTTTTGAGTAAAATTCATTTTTGGGGATGGCAATCGATTATTGTTGCCGCAGCGATTACGCTTCCACTTGGTCTGACGAGTAGTCATGAATATGCAGAACTCTTATTGCCAATTGATATTCTGATTGCATTGATTTGGATTGTTTTTGGAATCAATATGTTTGGTACCATATTGAAACGTCGAGAGAATCACTTGTATGTCGCCATCTGGTTTTACATTGCCACCTGGGTTACCGTAACCGTTCTGCATATTGGAAACAACCTAGTAGTTCCGGTTAGTTTCTGGCACAGTTATCCTGTTTTTGCAGGCGTCCAAGATGCTTTGGTGCAATGGTGGTATGGACACAATGCCGTCGCATTTTTCCTGACGACTCCCTACTTGGGACTCATGTATTACTTCTTGCCGAAGGCGGCCAAGCGGCCTGTCTTTTCCTATAGATTATCGATCATTCACTTTTGGGCATTGATATTTATTTATATCTGGGCAGGACCTCACCATTTGTTGTTTACCTCTTTGCCGGATTGGGCGCAATCCTTAGGGACGGTGTTTTCTATCATGCTCATCGCGCCTTCTTGGGGAGGAATGCTGAATGGATTATTGACCCTTAGAGGGGCTTGGGACAGGGTTCGAAATGATCCTATTTTGAAATTTATGGTCGTTGCAATCACCGCTTATGGAATGGCCACCTTTGAAGGTCCGATGCTTTCTATCAAAAGTGTAAATGCGATTAGTCACTTTACGGATTGGACGATTGGGCATGTACACGTAGGTACTTTGGGTTGGAATGGAATGCTGACTTTTGGGGTTTTATATTGGTTGATCCCACGAATTTATAACACCAAGTTATACTCTGTAAAATTAGCCAATACCCACTTTTGGATAGCGACCTTGGGTACCCTGTTTTATACGATTCCTTTGTATTGGGCGGGTTGGACCCAACACTTTATGTGGAAAGCTTTTGTTCCTGAAGGATATTTACAATATGGAAATTTCTTGGAAACGGTAACTGCTATTTTGCCAATGTACGGGATACGAGCAGTAGGAGGAACGATCTATCTGTTAGGTGTTTTTGTGATGGTCTATAATCTGCGTAAAACGATAGTTGCTGGATCTTTGATTGAAAATGAAGCTGCGGAAGCTGCTCCTCGCGTACAACATGTCAAAGTGAAAGGAGAGCACTGGCACAGATGGATTGAAAGAAAACCAATCACCTTATTGCTGTTCTCTACGATCGCTATTTTGATTGGTGGATTAGTTGAGTTTTTTCCAATGGTACTCGTGGACGAGAATGTTCCCAAAATAGCCTCTGTCCAACCTTACACTCCTTTGGAGCTAGAAGGACGTGATCTCTACATCAGAGAAGGCTGTGTCGGCTGCCACTCTCAGATGGTTCGCCCTTTCCGATGGGAAGTAGAACGATACGATATCATGGGAGACGCAGGCTATTCTAAGTCTGGTGAATTTATTTACGATCGCCCCTTCCTTTGGGGATCAAAAAGAACAGGACCTGATCTACATCGGGTAGGAAAAAAATACCAAGATGCCTGGCATTTTAGCCATATGCGAGAACCTACTACCACATCGCCTGGAAGTATCATGCCGCCTTATCCTTGGCTCTACGAAAATGATTTGGACGTATCCCTATTGCCTGCAAAAATTAGAGCCTTGCAAATGTTGAATACGCCATATCCGGAAGGCTATGATGAAAAGGCTTTACAGGATTTGGAAAAACAGGCCGCAGAAATCGCAAGAGGGTTGAAAGAAGAAAGTGGTTATGTCGACGATTTAGAGAAAAAAGAAATCATTGCGATCATCGCTTATCTACAGAGATTAGGTGTGGACATTCGCCCTGCTCCGGCAGCTGTAAAATAAGTTGCATTTAGTATTTCAAAACGCAGTAGAAATTTTAAAATAAACCAAAAAAAATAGAAAATGTATAAATATATTTTAGAACGAGCAGGTGATTTGGATTGGATGGCTATTGTTCCACTGCTCATTTTTACGATAGTTTTTGCCATTGTAAGCATTCGAGCCTTGACGGCTAAAAAGGATTATATAAATAGAATGGCTAGTCTGCCTTTAGATGAAAACTAATTCTTAAAAAAGACCTTCTCGGACAGGTCCCGTGGTCAACTCACACACGGGGCTTATCCGAGAATCATAAAACAATAAACTAAGATGAAAAGCCATAGAATTTATAGTACCCTTTTATTTTTGATGATGAGTATTCCTACTTGGGCAGCAGACGCAATTGTGGCCCAAGGAGACGGTAAAAGTGGATTAGACTGGACGGCAGAAAATATTATTTTTATTCTGGGAATTCTAGTCATTGTTAGCGCGTTTTTTGTGTTGTACAATGTCCTTAAATCCATCTGGAAGATCCAAACGATTCAAAGATTTGAAACGGAAGGCCTTAGCCCTAAGGCCGCCATTGCCAAATTCAAGCAGGAAAGTTTTCTAGGATATATTTATAAACAATTAGATGGAGGAGTGAGCTTAGAGAAGGAGTCAGATGTGTTGTTGCACCATGACTATGATGGAATTAGAGAGTTGGATAATAATCTACCGCCCTGGTGGGTTGGGATGTTTTATTTGTCGATAGCTTTTGCTCCGATCTACATTGGAATCTACCATTTTTCTTCCTTTGGATTAAATCAGGCAGAAGAATATGAGCAAGAGGTCAAAGAGGCAGAAATTGCCATTGCCAAATTCTATGTGGCCCAAGCTGCTGCTAAAAAAGAAATGATCACCGCGGATAATGTGACGCTTTTGACCGATGCGGATCAAATCGCAGCAGGAGCAGCTATCTTTCAAAACTCTTGTGCAGTTTGTCATGGGAAGCTAGGAGAAGGAGTAGTTAATATGGGGCAAAATCTGACGGATGAATATTGGATACACGGTGGAGGAATCAAAGATATATTTAAAACGATTTCCAATGGCGTTCCTGGAAAACAAATGATTCCTTGGAAGACGACCTATAATCCTTCAGAAATTCAGGAAGTATCCAGTTTTATCCTTTCTCTCAAAGGAACCAATCCTCCCAATGCAAGACCAGCAGAAGGGACGCTCTATGAGGAAGGAGGTACACCGGAGGTACCTGTAGAAAATGAAAATGAAGTTAAGATTAATTGATCGAGACTCGACAAAATATTTAATCCAAAAATGAATAATTCAGAACCCATAGAGGATACAGAATCCTATCGCGATTCGATAGCCACAGTGGATGCTGAGGGGAAGCGAATTTGGCTTTATCCCAAAATGCCGAAAGGGAAATTTACCAATGCGCGAACTTATCTAAGTTGGCTACTTTTGGTGGTTTTGTTTGGAATGCCCTTTGTCAAAGTGAATGGCGAGCCCTTGATGTTGTTTAATGTCATTGAGCAAAATTTTATCGTATTTGGCGTTCACTTTGCACCACAAGATTTGTATTTGTTTGTGATCGCAATGCTGACCTTTATTGTTTTTATTGCATTGTTTACCGTAATTTTTGGCCGTTTGTTTTGTGGCTGGGTTTGTCCACAAACCATTTTTATGGAAATGGTTTTTCGAAAAATAGAATACTTTATTGAAGGAGATGCCAATGCGCAAAGAAGATTAAATAAAGCGCCCTGGACGACGCAGAAATATTTTAAAAAAATCAGCAAGCATACCCTCTTTTTTTTAATTGCGGTTTTGATTGCCAATACCTTTTTGTCTTATATTATTGGTGTGGAGGAGGTTGGAAAAATTATAACTGATCCACTTGAGCAGCACCTTGGAGGCTTTGCAATCATGCTTGTTTTTTCCTTTCTTTTTTATGGCGTCTTTGCATTTATGCGGGAGCAAGTTTGTATCAGTATTTGTCCTTATGGAAGATTACAGAGTGTGTTGTTAGATGAGCATTCAATTGTAGTGGCTTATGATTATCAGAGAGGGGAACCTAGGGGGAAAATTAAAAAACAAAAAATTGCTAAAAACCCAATAGCGGCCATTCAAGCAAGCCTTGGTCGTCCAATAGAAAAAATGCAAGAACAGTTAGGAGATTGCATCGACTGTAATTTATGCGTAAAAGTTTGCCCAACAGGAATTGATATTCGAAATGGGACGCAGTTAGAATGTGTGAATTGTACCGCCTGTATTGATGCCTGTGATGAGGTGATGGAAAAAATAGATCGACCACTTGGTCTCATTCGATATGACTCTGAGAAAGGCATTCAGAATGGCGTAAAGAAAATATTTACGACTCGGGTAAAAGCCTATTCTGTTGTTTTGCTGGCACTTATCGTTTTGCAAGGATTTTTATTTTCTAATCGCAATAATGTGGAAGTGCTATTTCTGAAAACATCCGGGACTTTGTTTCAAGAAGTAGGAGAGACGCATATTAGTAATCTATATGATTATCAAATCATCAATAAAACTTCCAAAATATTCCCTGTTGAATTTAGAGTAAAAGGAGGTGATGGGAGAATAAAGTTGGTCGGAAGTACTCCGATGACGCTTAAGAATGGGGTGACGCAAGGTGTTGTATTTGTGGAGTTTCCAAGAACCGTTTTAAAAGAACGGAGTACCGAAATTACTATTGAAGTCCTTAACTCCGGGAGAGTCATTGATGAATTGACAACCAATTTTTTAGGACCGGACTAGTAATTTGTTAGTGATTGAATCCAAGGAATGTTTTAGAAAGACTATAAATAATAGTCGCAAGCCTTCAGGCGGAAGAATGATTTTTTTAGAATAAAAAATACAATTATGAAATTCAATTGGGGAATGGGCATCACTTTATTTTACAGCTTGTTTATGATGACCATGATTTACATGGTCTATCAAAGTACACAAGTAAATCGAAACCTTGTTGCAGAAAACTACTACGAAAAAGATCTTCAATACCAATCGCATTTAGATCGACTAAGCAATAGTGCCAGGCTAAAAACGGATTTAGCTATTTTTCAAAATAAAGAAGGAAACTATTTGCGGTTTGTTTTTCCCAAGGAGTTGACATCCATCAATGGAGATATTCTGTTTTATCGGCCTTCTGATAATTCGAAAGACTTTAATCAGGCCATTGAATTAGACGAAGCGCATGAATTTAGAATTCCAACATCCGCATTGCTAAAGGGAGCTTGGAAAATAAAGATAAATTGGGAAGGAGATGAAACCCTATTTTATAAAGAAGCAAGCATTCAGATATGATGATTGATTTGGCTACGGCCTTTACGGTTGGTTTATTTGGAAGTCTCCATTGTGTAGGGATGTGTGGTCCCATTGCAGCGGCTTTGCCTTATCCTTCTAAAAAGAAAACCGACTTTCTGGGGAGTATTTTGTTGTACAATGGTGGACGGGTTTTGACCTATGGTTTTTTGGGTTTATTGTTTGGGATATTGGGGGCGACTTTTCATTTGGCAGGATTTCAACAGGCGATTTCGATTGGCTTAGGCGTCGTCTTTTTAATCGCAGCGCTTTTCTCTTTCAATATTGAAACGACCTTAATGAAATGGAAATGGACCAATCAAATTTTCTTTTTTGTAAAAAGTAGATTAAGTATTTATTTACAAAAAAAATCTTTCCAATCGTTATTTTTTATTGGCCTAACAAATGGTTTATTGCCTTGTGGTTTGGTGTATTTGGCATTGGCGGGAGCAATCTCTTCTGGAAGTATTCTGGGAGGGGTCGCGTGGATGATCTCTTTTGGATTGGGAACCATTCCCCTGATGATTGTGGCAGGACTTTCGGGGAGTTTTGTGAGTTTGAAATGGAGGAATTTTTTTAAGAAAATATATCCTGGGCTCTTAGCAGTATTCGCAGTCTTGTTTATTTTGAGAGGTTTGCAAATTGAAATTCCAAATGACTGGTATATGGTGCAATTGCTTTCTGGTCAGATTTTTTGTCATTGATTAAAATCACTATTCGCTTTGACGAAAGTCATTTTCTACCAATCGCAAGGAGCTTAACTTTAGGGTATCATAAACAATAAAAATAAGATATCATGAATAATTTAAAGCCTTTCAGTTTGACTTTCGGAACAATGATTTTAAGATTTTACCTAATGATGGCCGTCGTTATTGTCGCAGGATTTACAGGCTATTGGTTGCTGGGTTTATTGGCATTACCTATTTTCCTTTCTGTTTTGCTGGGGATTGGTTTTAAGCCAGAATCTAAATTTAAAAAAGAACTAAATGCGAGTAGGCATACTTTGAAAAACACTCGTCAAGGAGCGTTTCAAGAGGTGGCCTAGTGAAAATACGAATAGTTTGGAATAATTATTTCCCCAACGTCAGTTTATCGCTGCTGGAGTTGGGGATTTTTAATTGGGGATTTGAGAGGGTGAAATTTTAGCAACTGCTTTGAAAAATCAATGAAAAAAGGAATTACTGAATCAAATCAGTAATTCCTTTTTTGCAAGCAGTCATGTATGATTTAACCAGGACTAACTTCCACCTTATTCGTTTTTACAAATAACAAATAGCAATACCTGACCAAAAGAATAAAAAAGATACTTCCAAAAATAACTTGATTGTCTTTGACAAAGTCCGGGAAGTAAGCTCCGATCAGCAAACCAAAGATCCCTCCATAAGTTTTTAGCAATCCATAATCCCATCGGGTGAAATTATTATCCATTTGTTTGTACATCTTGTCGATAAAGTTTTTCATGATTTTTTAGTTTAGAAATTGATGGAAAATAAATCGAAATTCATTATTTAATGATTACTTAAAATTAGGCAAAAAAAATCCTCTCCAAAATGACTTCTGTCAAGGGAAAGGATGATTTTTATCAAATGCTGCAAGTTCGTTTTGCTCCTAAATCTAATCCTCCGATTATCCAGGCAAATCGTGCAGTTTTTCTAATTTCAAAATAGTAATGGTACCATGATCGATTTCCAGGAGTCCTTCGTTTTTAAAATCGGTCAAAGTTCGAATAACACTTTCTTTAGCCGTCCCTACGATGTTTGCCAGGTCTTCTCTCAGGATGGTGACCTTAGGCTGATCACTTTCTTGGGTTTTCTTTTTACTCAATTCTACCAATGCCTCCGCGACTCTTTTGCGGATAGAATTATAAGCTAAGCTTAAAAGTTTCTCTTCTTGCTCCTCCATGTTTTTAGCGAGCATTTTTATAAAGCGTGCCGCAAAATTTTGATTGTAATGCAGCATTTTAAAAAAGTCCTCCTTAGGTATTTGACTCAGCGTAGTGCCTTCCATCGCTGTGGCGGATTCAGAATAGGGCGACTCTTTGATTAACGATAAATAACCTACAAAATCACCCGCCTCATGTATTCCAGTGATCAACTCTTTTCCCCATTCGTTCGTTTTGTAAGTTTTTACCTTTCCAGAGGCGACAAAAAATAACTGCTTCGGCCGTTCTCCTTCCTGATAAATTCTTTCCTTCTTCTTGTATTCTTTGGTCGTCCGCTCCTCCGTGAGTTTTTCAATTTCTTTTTGCCCACGTGCTTCATTTATAAAAGCCGTTAAACCTTGATTGGTCCCATCAAAAGCTTTTTTAAGTCGATCACTTTTTTTAAGTCTTCTTTCGATCACATCGAGTAACTCCGATTGGTCAAAAGGTTTGGTGATATAATCATCAGCACCCAAATTCATCCCTTTCCTAAAGTCACTTCGTTCCGCTTTGGCGGTTAAAAAGATAAAAGGAATCTCTGCTGTCTTTGGTTTTTTACCTAAAATATTCAAAACTCCATAACCATCTAATTCAGGCATCATGACATCGCAAAGGATTAAGTCAGGTGTATCGCTCAATGCTTTTTGTACCCCAATTTTTCCATTTTCAGCAGTGACGGTTTCAAAATTAGAGAGCTCTAAAATCTCCGCAAGATTTTCTCTAACATCTAAATTGTCTTCTATGATTAGGATTTTTTTCATAATAAAATCTTTGAAGTGGTGAAATAATTAACTCCTTACAAAGTACTTGAATTGCGCTTTTCTCAAAGGTGACAAAAGTCACCAGAAGGTACTGATATTTATCAAGCTTAAAAGAAAATAAAACCCTCAACTTGTGATTAGATTTAAAAAAAGATTAGCGTATTAAATAAGGGTTTTTATTTTTTTTGAATTTAATTAATTGATTATCAGGAGTTTAAAACAATAATAAAATGAAGAAAATACTAGTTCCAACAGACTTTTCCGAAAATTCTCGTTCTGCTTTTTTGTATGCCATTAAATTAGCGGAAAGCTTAAAAACTTCCCTTACCCTGATGCATTGCTATCATCCGACCGCTAATCAAATCAATGATCATTATTTTACGAATACGGAAGAACTGGAAAATCTAAGTGCTCAACGATTGGACTTTTTTATAGAAAAAAGTTTCGCCGACTCAATGGAGGAAGCCATCGTAGCGGATATGGTAGAACAAAAACTAGAAGTTGGTTTTGCCGCAGATAAGTTGGTAGAAATTTCAAAAACAGGAGAATACGATATGATTGTGATGGGGGCAACGGGGTCAACTGGCGTTCTGGAAAGAATATTTGGAAAGGTTTCTCTTTATGTGGCACAACATGCGGAATGTCCCGTTTTGCTCATCCCTGCTGGAGTTCGATTTAGCGAAGTGAAGGATATCATGTATGCGAGTGAATATGAATCTGCCAATAGGGAGGTCTTGTTACAGGTAGGAGCATTTGCAAATAATCTTTCTTCCAGAATTCACTTGGTACATGTCTATGATAAAAATAAAAAGAGACCAGATGATTTTGGTGATTTTTTATTGGAGAAAACCTTTCAAAAAAAAGTGCCTGAGTTGAGTTTTTATATGGATTCCATTTCCGGTCCTACGGTCGCTCAGGGCTTAGGAGAATATGCTCGAAAAAATAATATGGATTGGATGGTTTTGGTCAAACCTAAACATGACCTCTGGCAAAGACTATTGCACCGAAGTAAAACGAACGAAATTCTAATGAACCCAGAGATTCCATTAATGGTAATGCATTAGAAGTAATCTGGTGTACGGTATGCGGCTTTCGAATACCGTACACCGCTAAACCGCATACCTTTCAAAAAAAAACAAATCATGAAAAAAATATTAGTGCCCACCGATTTTTCCGAACATGCCAACACCGCATTGCGCTATGCCATTAACATCGGAAATTACTTCAATGCTAAAATCTATGTCCTTCATGTATACGATTCTATTTCCACCACCGGGACTTACGATAAAGTAAGAACGTTTATCAAGGAAAATGCAGAACGAGCACTTGCGGATAATGTTCGTTCTTTTACATCGACCATCTATGATAAAATAATTTTGGAAGAGAGAGCCATCGATGGAAATGCAGTAGATGTGATTTGTAGTATTGCCGCTCATGAAAAGATGGATATGATCATAATGGGAACACAAGGAGCAAGTGGCTTAAAGGAAATCTTTCTTGGAAGCAATACTTTTCAAGTGATGAAGAAATCGGAAGTTCCGCTCTTAGCGATCCCTGAAGGTTTTAAATATCGACCAATAAAAGATATTCTTTTACCGGTAGATTCCGGCATCGTTGCCAATTCGGATATTCTGAATCCATTGATCGAATTGTCAAAAGCCTATGATTCAGAAATTAAAGTGATGCACCTCGAAACGGAAAAAATGGTCGTCGGATATGATCCTGGTATTGATATCAAACTAGGAGCGATTCCTCATTCTTTCCATCGAGTGATTGGTACCAATGACGATACCAATGATGTGATCAATAGCTTTGTGGAAGAAGACGGCTCAGATCTACTTTGTATGATCCGTCGGAAGAGAGGCTTTTGGGAAAGATTATTCCATAAAAGTGTAACGACCAATGAAGTATTTAACAGCCCTGTGCCTTTATTGATTTTGCATAGCGAATAGAATAGTAAGGACGGAGATAATTCGAATACCTATTGGTGTTAAGGGCAGCTTTAGGTAAAATGGTTTTTCACTCTTTTAGAGGGGAAGATCATTTTTTTTGTTTTTAAAGTACTGACAATCAATTGCTTGTGTTTGGGTGACAAAAATCACCCTGTGAGTTGATAGTCGTCATGATTCTCTTTAGCAATCCGCTGTAAATTTGGATTATAATTAATTAACAAACGAATAAAGAATATCCAATGAAGTCTATTTATCAAATCTTATTGCTTTTCGTTCTCGTTATTTCCGCAGGAAGTTCTTGTGAAAAAGAAGAAGTAGATGTCGTCTTGAATGACATGGCAGCTTTTGATCGTGCCTTCATTCCGGTCTTGGTTTATGTCTTAGAAGGAGAAATGGACGCCGCAAAAAAATCCGTTTTTTTCCTAAACCATAAATGGCAAAAATTCCAAAATAAATATAAAGATCTAAACCCAGATAATGAAGATTGGCAAGAGAATTTTAGAATGACGAATGCCTGGCTATCGGATGCTTATACTGCTATTGACGCCAATGTACCAGAAGATGCCTACCTCTTTTTAGACCATGTTCGATATCAAATGATAGACCTGCGGATACAAAATAATTTCGATTATTTTTTAGATGATATTTGGGAGTTTGAAGCAAGGTTGGATTTGGTAGAAGAAGTGGCGGTAGACCAAATGTTGTGCTTGTTGGACTATTGTGAATTTGAGGAAATTGTCGAAGATATGAATGCAGGATGGGAAGTGGTAGAACTTAGCAATGGGGACCTTGAATTATTTGATATGTACGGAGATAAACTTAGAGAACTGAATTATAGGGAACACGAATTAAGAACAGCCTTAGAAGAATTCAACGTGGCAGTGGCCGTAGCGGATGGAGAAAATCTTGCGCTTACTGCGACCCTATTAAAAGTCGCCTACTTGGATTACCTCTCTAGTTTTGGTGACTTCCTTAGTGCAAGGGATTACTTTGTTGCCCTTTTAAAAAAAAACTCTAAACCTACCGATCAAAGATATTTCCATTTTGTAATCTAAAAAAATTAAAAATCATGCTACAAATTATCAGGATTAAAGAATTAATGACAAGGGATCTTATTACTGTTGGTCCAATGGACCTCATGAGTAAAGTGAAAGAAATTTTTGATACAAATAGTTTTCATCATATCCCGGTGACCAATGAAGATGGAAGCCTTGCGGGAATTATCAGTAAACATGATTACAACATCATATTGTCCACCTTTTCGATCTTTAAAAGTTCCAGAGCCGATTCAGACAATCGTAAAGTGATGGGCTCTATGATGGCCGAAGATGTGATGACCAAACAGGTGGCTAAGCTAAAGCCTGAAGATACCTTAGCGGTAGCGGTGGCGCTGTTTAAAGAAAACTTATTCCATGCATTGCCTGTCGTAGATGAAGCGGGAAAAGTTGTTGGAATTTTATCCACCTATGATTTGCTAAACCTTGCTTTTGATGAAAAAAAAATGACCAAAGCAGTGTAACTGTTATTCCTTGATCGACTTTCCAGGGAAGCAGAAGCGCGCTTGGGGATCAATTTTTTAGTGGATGGTTTTAAAGAATTGCAAAAAAAATAAAAGGTGATTTTCTATAAAGAAAATCACCTTTTTTGATCGCTATTTTGAAGAGTCAATTAACTCGCCAAGGCATCATCAATATCCCCTAATATTTTTCCCCGGTTATTTTGTTCCTCCAAAGTCCACACATCACTCACCCAGGTTTGCAGCCATTTCCCATGAGACTTCCGATAAACTTGCACATTTAATCCAAAACTATGTGCAAATGTTTTTTCAAAAAAGCCAACTTGCATTTCACCATCCATAGACATAAAACCAATATTTGGTTTTTCTCTGACGGCTCCAATGCTTAAGTTGGGGTCTAGCCTATCTTCTTCCTTCGAACGGACTCCTTCCTCGTGAGGCGTTTTAAAAAACTCAATTTTCAAATAAGGAAATCGATTATTGAATTCCTTTTGCAAATCTTTCAACCGTTTAGTATTGTAAATTTTCATCTTCTTTTTGATTACAATTTACCGCATAAATTCAATGTTCGTATTGATGAAAGTCAGACCGCGCCATGATTTTCATCAAAACAGGTTTTAGGAAAAAGAAAGTTGCTTGCTTTAGCTTTGGTGATAAAAATCACCATCTCTGTTGAGAATCATCAACTCCTCCCACAAAGAAAAAGCGGAACTTGTAGTTAAATAAAAACTCAATAGCATGAAGAATATTTTAGTACCTACAGACTTTTCAGCATGTGCGAATCATGCCATGGATTTAGGATTTGCTTTCGCTGAATTACATCAAGCCAAATTGCACTTTTTTACTTGCGTTGATTTGCCCAATAACTGGGAAGAAATGGAACCAGAACAGAAAAGTGGATTTCCAGAAAAACAGCAATTACTAAAAAATATAAATGAGATATTTCAGTCTTGGAGAGACAAAGCGGAGCGAGCAGGAATTGTATTTGAAGTCGTGATATCAGGGGGAGATTTTATCAAAGAATTGGAACGAAAAGTAACGGAAAAAAAAGCAGATTTTGTAGTAATGGGATCACATGGTGTAAGTGGGAAAAACGAATATTTTATCGGTTCCAATACTCAAAAAGCAGTTCGGAAATTAAAGGTTCCGGTATTTGTAATTAAAAACGCTTTGCAAGATTATACGTTTAAAAATGTCGTTTTTGCATCTGGTTTTGATGCAAATGAAAAGCCTACTTTTTTAAAATTTTTAGATTTTATTAAAGGCTTTTCACCGGAGACCATCCATTTGTTGGCCATCAATCTGCCCGGCTATTTTCAAAATCCTGCTTTTATAATGAAAGAGGCGATGAGGGATTTTAAAGCGCTATGTTCTGGTTTTAATTGTAAGATGCATTTTTACCGAGAGCTTTCCGTTGATGCTGGGGTACGACGTTTTTCGGAAGAGATTAATGCCGATTTAATTGTGGTCTCCAATCATATTAAACATCCTCTAAAACGCATTTTTTCTGGGAGCAGCGTAGAGGCATTGGTCAATCATTCTGAGACACCCGTTTTAAGTATAGACTTCGAAAAAATACCTTCTAAGTTGCCATCCTAAG
>CALLVY010000849.1 GCA_938015925.1 uncultured Saprospiraceae bacterium | reverse complement strand
GGAAAACATGGCTTTCTAACAATTATCATTTTTCTTTGACTCTTCGACATTAGAGTAGCTAAAAGAGATTTAAAACGACTTCTTTGTAAAATAAATCAGATAACAAACATACATTGCCCTAATAAATATAACAATAAATTTACCAAAAACCAAACACCTAGTGCTATTATTGTTATTTACCATCTAAGCCATTTGAAACAAGGGTCAAAATAAAAGGAGACCAGAATATTTTTCCTTGTCTCCTCTATGTTCCAAGCTATAAAAATGCAAAGCAAAAAACTAGTGCTCCCTAGCCGCTCCGCTTCCCCTCGGAATCCGAATATCCTCCACCATTGCCTGAATGTACTCCGGCGGATCGGGCGTAAAGCGATTGACCACCAAGGCCACTACCAGATTCAACAACATCCCCAAAGTCCCAATCCCTTCCGGCGAAATTCCAAACCAATATTGATCCGGCGTCCCTCCCATAAATTTAAAATAGATGATATAAGTAGCCGTAAAAGTGATCCCCACAATCATCCCCGCGATGGCACCTTCCATATTCATTTTTTTATAAAAAATCCCCAAAATAATCGCAGGAAAAAAAGAGGACGCTGCCAAGCCAAAAGCAAAGGCGACAATCGCCGCGACATAATCCGGCGGATGCAGTCCCGCATAAGCCGCAATCATCACCGCCACCCCAATCGCAATCCGCGCTGCCCTCAATTCATTGACTTCAGAAATAGCTGGCTTCAACCATTTTTTCAAAACATCATGCGATATCGAAGTAGAGATCACCAGCAACAAACCCGCCGCCGTAGACAGCGCCGCCGCAAGGCCACCCGCTACCACCAAAGCAATCACCCAAGCCGGCAATTTTGCAATCTCCGGACTGGCCAATACCATGATGTCCCGATCAATCGTCAACTCATTTCCTTTCCAACCCGCAGGTGCAGCAGTGGCTGCCACATAAGCTTCGTTTTTATCATTGTAATATTGCACCAAACCATCGCCATTTTTATCTTCAAATTTTAAAAGCCCCGTCTTTTCCCAATTGCTAAACCAACTGGGTAGCGTGGCATATTCGGTTTGGTTGACGGTATTGATTAAATTGGTTCTGGCAAAGGCAGCAATCGCCGGAGCGGTGGTATAAAGTATCGCAATAAAGATCAAAGCCCATCCCGCAGACTTCCGCGCATCCGCTACTTTGGGCACCGTAAAAAACCGAACGATCACATGCGGCAAACCCGCAGTCCCAAGCATCAAAGCCGCCGTTACAAAAAAGAGATCAATCATTGGTTTATTGGCCATCGTATATTCTTTAAAACCCAAATCAGAATGCAAGAGATCGAGCTTCGTCAATAAAGCGGTTCCATCTGCCAGTGTTCCTCCCATCCCGAGTTGCGGAATCGGATTGCCAACCATCTGGATGGAAATAAAAATAGCTGGCACCAGATAAGCAAAAATCAAAACACAATAGTGCGCCACCTGTGTATAGGTAATCCCTTTCATCCCTCCCAATACCGCATAGAAAAAAACGATCCCCGAACCAATCAAAACACCCGTCGAATAATCCACTTCCAGAAAACGAGAAAAAGCAATCCCCACGCCTTTCATTTGTCCCACCACATAAGTAAAGGAAACAAAGATCGCACAGATCACCGCTACCACTCTCGCCGTCTGCGAATAATACCGATCGCCAATAAAATCCGGCACCGTAAATTTCCCAAATTTCCGCAAGTAAGGCGCCAACAACAAAGCCAGCAAAACATATCCTCCCGTCCAACCCATCAAATATTGCGCACCATCATATCCCATAAAAGAAATCAATCCGGCCATGGAAATAAAAGAAGCTGCCGACATCCAATCTGCCGCCGTCGCCATGCCATTTACTATGGGATGAATCCCTCCTCCGGCCACATAAAATTCAGAAGTAGAACCTGCGCGTGCCCAGATCGCTACGCCGATGTACAGCGCAAAAGTCAAGCCTACGATGATAAAGGTTAGTGTTTGAATATCCATGATTTTTTTTGTTCTGTTTTTTTTATTAATGGGGAGGGGTGTCCCGCTGATTTCGCAGATGATGTTCGATCGCAAAAATCTGCGCCATCTGCGAAATCTGCGGGACACCAAACACCGCCCTCTCTTTCTATTTCCTACTTCATCCTCTACCTTTTTTTCAAATTCGAAAGGTCATCTGCTTTATCCCCTACTCCTCTTCTACTCCAAATTCTTTATCGAGTTTATTCATTTGATTGACATAGACAAAAATGAGGATAATGAAAATATAGATGGACCCTTGTTGGGCAAACCAGAAGCCGAGTTTGAAGCCTCCTATTTGGATTTGGTTGAGGGGTTCTGCCAAGAGGATGCCGAAGCCGTAGGACGCGAGGAACCAGATGCTGAGGAGGATGGCTAGGAGGCGTAGGTTTTTTTGCCAGTATTCTTGTGGACTTTTGGTGGGCATGGTGGTGTGGTTGTTTTCGTTTTGGTTTGGAAAATTGAATTTGAGCTTGGAGGACTAAGCTAGGGAAAAAATTGGAGAGGAGGAAATTTGAGTTGGGGGAATGGGGATAATCGCTTTATGAAAATTGGTTTTTACGATGATCGGTGATCGGAGGTTTATTGCATTCTTAGTGGTTTCCAGAGGTTGAGGGCCTTCTGTTTGGGTTCTTGTAGGACTGATAAGTCGTAATGAACAGAGGTGTCTTTTGGTAAACCATTTATCCTTGCGCTACAATCTATTCTATAGTTTCTCCTATCATTTCTTTCAAGTATTGGTCTTGAATAATTTCTCTTTCGGTCAATAAACTTACGATCTCGTAGAAACGTCTTAGCTGGAAATTACAACGAAAAGCGACGCTAGAATAATCTCTCTTAGAAATGTCCTCTTGAAGAAGTACGCTTGCTTTTACATAGGCTTTCATTAAGTGGCTTATCTGAAAATCGAGGGTTTCTAGTTCTGTGCATTGGGTTGGAACATCAGAAAACATTAATAGAGGCTTCATGCTTGTGGATTAAGTAGTTTAGAATTAGTTATTTGTCTGAATACACTAAATAAAAGGAGTAGTAAGGTGTTTAAAAGTATACAAATTTTTATTTCATTATCTAGATTTTTTAATTGCGCTAACGTATGCCGGAGCATAAGCTCCGGCACATCTGACATTAACACGCCCTAATACAAATAGATGGGCAGTAGATCGAGACTATGTAATATTATTTCGCAGTCCCCCAAGAGAAACCCAATCGGTTCCTCTTGGCACGGGAGACTGCACCCCAAAAAAATCACTCTCTCTAGTGATGAGGATGTTCTATCCCCTTTTGCTTGGTCTAATTGATTTTTTATTTTTCGGGACTGTCGTTGCCCGAAACTTATTTTCTAATAGGGCGAGTATTTCTTCCCATAGAATCGGATAAGGAATAATTTCAACGGCTAGGTTTTGTCCAAACCTGATCGGTGTTTTTTCTAACTCTGCTCTTAGTTTTTTAGTTTTTAATTCAGTACCAGAGCAATGAAATTGTGCGGTGACCATTCTCAGGATCATCCTAAAGAAAATATTGACGCGTTTCGTTTCAGGGGTACGGGTATATTTCCTGACATACTCTCGAATAGATTCTGCCTTGTCGATAATATGCCCAAACTGCTCTTTTTGTAGTCGTATCAAAACTTGTAAAAGAAGGATATTAATATTATTCCCTGCTTTATCTTTGCTATAAATAGGCACTTCATTGAGGAATTTACCTATATGGAATCGTTCTTCCTTATACGGTTTCACAAACCCGCATTCGATCAAGAAGTAGAGGTAGCCTTGTAAAATAAGCCACGTTTCTTTGATATTTTTATCCAATGATTTTTCTTTACTATGTGCGCTGTATAAATCATAGGCTTCTTGATAATCTGCGGCATGGAGGCAAACCGTGATCCTTTTTTGTAGGGCAATATGCCAATTGAAATTTCCCACAGGTACTAACTCCCCTGCCGCACGTGCTACTTCTTTAGCTTCATCACTTCGACCTAAAGCCACAAGAGAGGGTATTTGTTTATGTAAAAACGCAAAGCGAAGGGAACGAATATTGGGATGATCTTTCGGGAAGCTTTGTAAGGCTTCGTTGCAATATTTTTCTATGTTGAGGTAATCGTATTCTGCAACATAACGGGCTACAACAATACTGTAAGTTAGTCTTCTAATATGATGAGAATTTATTCGTAATAGTGGCAAGGTATGTTCTACAGCTTCTCGAAATTCTGCTAGCACCGACGGGCTATAACTTTCTCTAGTATTACAGATAAAACCAAGGCGGCTATTATACTTTCTAACCAAGGCTTCTGCCTTAATCATTTCCAATTGTATCCCTGCAATCTTTTCATACTTCTTAGCGGATCGTGATATAGGGTCTATACTAGAAAAATGATAATGTAGATCGTTAGCAACCGTATGTGCCATAGAGTGAAGATCAAGCTCAACAAGTTTTGATAGCAAGTTTTTAGCACTTGCAATAGCAACGTTTCGCTTACCATTGAGGAGGAAAAGTTTATAGGTAGCAAAAGTACGATAGCAGTTTTCTATTAGTGCCTTATTCCTATTATCTGCCCATGAAGGATTAGCAATAAGATAGCGAGAAAGAGCTGCCTTGAGTTCGTTTTTGAGCTTATTGAAATACTTGACCTTTTTTCCATTTTGCAAGTAGAGCTTTGCCATCTCTTTATCTTCCGCGTCTCTAAGTTCTTTATGCTCTTTGAGAAACCGAAGAAGTTTATTGAGTCGCGGTGCGAATACCGGAGTGTAGCCCGTAGGCAATAGGGTAATAAGCTCGTATACTTGAATCATACAAACGGATTTGTTGTCTAAAAAACTGATTGTAAAGGTCTTAGCTAGAAAAGCCTTTTTGCTAATTACCTCTAAGCTATGGTGGCTGAAATACGTCTGTATTGATACATAAGCCTTCTAATCCACATTACCTTTATACTTCATACAAATACTTATCACTTATGAAAAAGCATGAAGTAGCTACACAAGTAGCAGGTAAAAACGTCATCGTTCTTGCTTCTAAAGAACAAAAGCAACTTAAAGGTGGCACCGACACGCAGAACACAGATGGTATCATCATGGAGGATATTGATGTGTTCTAAATTGTCTTGTTAGCTCTGAGTCTAAAAATAGTCTAACAAGCTATCGACTTTGAGCAAGGTAGTAAAAAAATATCGTCAGATAAAATGTATTGTACACTTTTTATCCTTGCTATTGCATTGATTTTCAAGTAGATATGGTGACACCGAACACTCCGCCCAACTCCCCTAACATTCTGATTTAGAGCTTCTTATTTTACGAAAGCATTGCACTATATGCACGAATGTAGTGTGGCTTGGAGGTTCTTTGGGTATTCCCCATATCGTATTTATTCGTCCAAAAAATTATTATTTGTATTGGTAAAAAGTTAGAAACTAGCTATAACTCTGCTGAGTTACTTCTCTGCTCAAATACTCCTTTTTTGTTATTTTCCCTGTATAAGCAAAATACCTTTAGGTCTTCACCAAAAAAGTCTTCACATGACACTTAACGATTGTATTAACAAAGCAACTCCTTTATCGAAACAAGAAACAGTTCAAGTAAAGGGCGGCACTATTACCAATTCGGAATTCATCATTTTTGAGGATACCGATGTAGTATAGTAAGTAGGTACTGAATACGCTCGAA
>CALLVY010000848.1 GCA_938015925.1 uncultured Saprospiraceae bacterium | reverse complement strand
CCAATTGGATGGGGTGGTCTATTGCCCTGGATCTATCAATTTATTACCTTTTAAAAGAATCAAACCAGCCGCCTTTTTGGCAGATTTTGAATTGCAAGTACTTGGTGCCATCAAAGTTATCCAGGCAGCTTTGCCGGCTTTAAAAAGATCTCCAGCTCCGGCGATCGTTCTTTTTTCTACCGTAGCAGTACAGTCGGGTTTTAATTTCCATGCTCAGGTAGCGGTTTCCAAAGGAGCCATCGAAGGATTGACCAAATCTTTGGCCGCAGAATTGGCACCTACAATTAGAATCAATGCCGTTGCACCATCCCTGACAGATACTCCCTTAGCGGCAAAACTACTGAGTAGCGATGCCAAGCGCGATGCCAATGCCCAGCGCCATCCTTTGAAAAGAATCGGTACCGCAACGGACATTGCCCAAACGGCAGCATTTTTACTTTCTGAAAAATCATCTTGGATCACCGGACAAATCATTCCCGTAGACGGAGGGATGTCTGCTATAAAATCATAAAATTATGTTTAACTTTTTTAAGAAAAAATCTCCCATCGAAAAGCTCTACGAAGAGTACAATAAATTATTGAAAGAAGCCCACGCATTGTCGACTTCCAATCGTTCTGCCAGTGATGCCAAGCAAGCGGAAGCGCAGGAGGTTATGAAGAAAATAGAAGCCGCAGAAGCACAACAATGAGCAAAACTAAAGAATGGTCGGAAAGAGATCAAGATCGAATTATTGGAATGGCTTGGGAAGATCGAACGCCCTTTGAAGCCATCCTTTTTCAGTTTGGCCTGACCGAAAAAGAAGTGATCCAATTGATGAGAAGATCTCTTAAACCAACAAGTTTTAAACGTTGGCGCAAAAGAGTAAATAGTGGCGTAAGCCAAAAGCATCTCAAAAAAAGAAATCCAGAAATTGATCGCTTTAAATGCAGTCGCCAACGAGCGATTTCTCAAAATAAAATTTCCAAACGCTAATTCCAATTCCATTTTTATTTCCTAAAAAGGCCTCCCCAAAATAGTATAGAGATTGTAAAGTATTCAATGGATCGTTAGGCCTACCAAATGATTATTTTTTTCAAGGCTATCGTCCTTTTTTAGGATTAGCTAAATGGCATATCAAATGCTACCATATTCCCTTCTTTTTTCAAAATGATTTTTTCAAAATTTCATAGGCAAGCCACTCCGGCGACTTGAAACGGAGTTGGGATTTATTTCCAACTTTACCCAATATCTTGAGAGGATAAAAGGGAATTCAAAAGATTTCATAAAACATCATTGATTCATTGCTAAGGTCTTTTTAGTAAGGACCTTGGATACTCGTATTCTAGATTCAAATCTTAGGTAGATTTGGAATATCAATATAGCCTTAAAAGGGTAATGGAATACGATTTTAGTTAGCATTGCTGGACTTCCCGCGGGTAGCTATGTGATCAAACAAGCAGGAGCAAAAAATGTCAGGAGCTTTGTAATACGCAAACAATTTGATAATTATCATAGTATTTTTATTACATTGGGAAGAGACAAAAGAAGTCAAACATTTTAAGTAGTTTTTAAACAACTTCTTTAGCTATTAAAATTAAACAACAACAAATTTTATGAAAAAGATTAAATTATTGAGCTTATTATTGAGTCTTTTTACGCTAGTTGTATTGACAGAATCTTGCAACAAAGAAGATGATTTAGACTCGTGTGCGAGTGTGACTTGTAAAAATGATGGTGTTTGTAATGATGGGACGTGTAATTGTCCAGATGGTTTTTCGGGGACGACCTGCGAAATACAAGATTTATGTTTTGGAGTTACTTGTAAAAACGAAGGTACCTGTGCAGCAGGTATCTGCGATTGTCCAGATGGATATATAGGAAGTACTTGTGAAAACTTTGACTCTACCCAAGTCCAAGCTTTATTAGATGGAGGACAAAGTCCTAAAGCCTTGTTTGATGGAGGAATTTCGCTGGACAAGCTTTATGGGAAACTATACCAAGGTGGTTATCTATTTTATTTGAATACAAACAATGGTACAGGAATGGTAGCAGCCACTACGGAAAACTCAGGAGCACCGTGGGGATGTTTGGGGACAGAAATCAAGGATGCAAGAGGAGAAATGGTAGGAGATGGTCAAGCCAATACAACTGCTATTTTAGCAAATTGTACGCAAGCAGGTATCGCAGCACTTTTATGTGATGAATTAACATTAGATGGAAAGTCTGATTGGTTTTTACCATCGATAGATGAATTAAACTTAATGTACACCAACTTACATGTGAATGGCCATGGCGATTTTGCGGATGATATCTACTGGAGTTCTACTGAGTTCGCCCCCGCCAGCAGTGGTGCGTGGTATTATAGATTCAAGGAGGGCGAAAAGGTCGGTTACGATAAAGCCTTCAATACTTATGTCCGGGCCGCTCGGGCTTTTTAAGCTAAGCTTATATTTGATATACCACCGATTTTTTATCTATTCCTTCAAATAAACGCTATTGTAAAATAGAGCATTTTGAAAAACCATTGTAGCTCTCATGAAAATAAACCTAAGCGAATTAATCGATCAACTTGGAAACACCGATGTCTATCTGTTGGATCAAATCATGAAAGGTCGCTATCAAGTAGGAGAAAAAATACTGGATGCTGGTTGTGGATATGGACGAAATATTGATTTGCTAATTCGGGCAGGATTTGAAATCGCTGGAGTTGACATTGATCCAGAGAAAATTAATTATTGCCAGGAGAAATATCCGGATCAGAAAGGAAATTTTAGGATCGAAGATCTGACTAGTTTGACCTATGAATCGGATTCCTTTGATCATGTCTTGTCAAGTGCGGTTCTCCATTTCGCTACCTCTATTAGTCACTTCAAAAGTCTATTTGCCGAGCAAGTCCGAGTACTCAAAAGGGGAGGGACTTTCTTTATTCGCATGACTTCTGACTTTGGTATGCCTCCACAAAGCTTGATATTATTAACTTCCAATGTCTATCACCTTCCTGATGGATCGGATCGTTTTTTAATCAGCAAAACATTAATTCAGGAAATGCTAGTCCAGCATCGTTTGTCTTTGATAGAACCGGTCAAAACGGTCAATGTAAATGACCAAAGGGCCATGGCGATCTTGGTTTTTCAAAAGCTCTAAAAGAATTAATTTTCTAGCTTAGCTAATAAGCTAATTTTCCGAAGTAGTCTGTTTGGTTGCGACCTTCCCCTTATTCTTTTACTCTTCAAAAAAGAAATCCCAAATTCTGATTGCTCAAAATTCGGGATGACTCTATTAAATTAGCTCACTAGTTTTTGTCTATTCCATTTTTATCAGTCGTTGACTAAACACCTCTTGTCCAGCCGAAAGGACGACCATGTAAACTCCAAATGGCAGTTCCGAAATGTCAACACTCAATTGATCATTTTGAAGATCTACCTGTTTGACCAATTGTCCTTTTCCATCAAAAATATTGAGCTCCGCCGCCTCGGTATAATCTGTTTCGATTTGGATTCGATTTTTAGCTGGGTTGGGAAATAAGCTAAAAGACTGCGAATGAAATTCTACAGCGATGACTTTTGAATAATCAAAATCACCATTTAAGTCCAACTGCTTGAGTCTGAAATACATAAGTCCTTCAAGAGGATTGCGGTCGGTATATTCGTAGTTTTTGATACTTGTGCTATTGCCTCGACTTTCCAGGAATCCTATTTTTTCAAAATGAGTGCCATCACTACTTCGTTCTACCTCAAAACCAAAACTGTTGAGTTCACTGAGTGTCTGCCAATCCAAAATAACTTTCCCTTTTGTCCGTCTAGCTTTAAAAGAAGAAAGTTCTACCGGTAAAGAAATAGAACTACGGACGTTTAGTCCATTATGTGTTCCGTTAGTAATACTACTTCCCGTAAAATTCCATCCAGGGGAAACCGAAGCGGCGCCTGGAGTAGTCCCGGTTACTCCTGTACCCGCAAAACCTGCCCCTACAAAACTAAGGTTGTTTTGTAAGCTTGTTGAGCCCATGGTAGGGGCGGCTACTGGTGCAGAAAAACAAAAAATACAACCAATCACCACACCATCATAAACCAAATCATTGGCTTTACTTGCAATCGTTATGCTAGAGTTGGTCGCACTTGCTGCGATGGGCTGATTGGCAACGTTTTCAACAGGAGTGGTTTGATCTACTCCTGTATAAGCAATTGCACTGATGGCCAAATATTGAGCAGCAGTTGCTCCAACGATGGTAAAAATAAGATCTCCACTTGTTGCTGCGGCAAGATCAGTACCTAAGACCAGTGTCCATAAGGCACCTCCTCCTGAAGAGGTTTCCACATTCATTGGAGTACCATCGAAGGTAACAGAAAGTGGCGTTAAATCTGAACCCGTCGAAACCAGCAACATGCGATCTTCTCCTGCCGGAACCGAGAAGTTTAGGGTAACGCTGGTTTGGCCTTGAGCGGTCGTTTCATCGGTAGTGGTAACTGCTACTTGGGCACTAGAAAAATTGGGTAAAAAGAATAGAAAGGCTAGAACTAAAATGGGTGTAAAATTTTTCAAATTGTTTAATTTTATGGGATTATGAATAGTGTAAAATCTAACTTTGGGATTTCTTTGTTTTTCACCAACAGTAGGTCTGTAACAAAAGAATATCAGCTATTAATGGAAACCATTAATGGGTAAAAAAACAGCTACTAAAAGCCAAGTCGATTGCATCAATCAACTGGATAGCGGAAGAATTATGTGTGATTTGAATTGGGTAAAGAACCAAATAGCAGAAAGGTTTGGGTGCTTGAGCTATATGGTGTAATCTTATTCTGGGGGAGAATAAGCTAACTGATTGTAGCTTTGCAATAACTAAGCCTAAATGATTATCTTTAAGGCAATCAACCATTATTTCGCAATGAGAAACTGCCAGTTTTGGGGTAGTTTGGTCGCTTGGATTTTGCTCCAAGTCCTGTTTTTTCCAAATTGGACCCAAGCACAAATTACTTTTATCGTCGATACTGTTCCTGAATATACTCCTGGAGAAGACACCCTTTATTTGGTTGGCAATTTTAATGATTGGAATCCTAGGGATCCTGCTTTTCAAATGCATAAAACAGCTTCTGGTCACTACCAAATCCGTTGCGGACGAATGCCCCGACCGACCGAGTTTAAAATAACCAGAGGACATTGGGATAAAGTAGAAGGTTCTGTATTGGGTTTGACCATCGACAATAGAATTTACAATCAAAATAAGAAGGAAGATACCTTGCGGATCCAAGTTCAGAGTTGGGAAGATTTAGTGGATCATATTCCATTTGATAAAAAAATAAAATTAAAGGTCTATGAGATTCCGAGTTCCACTCCTGATGATGCTTCGCTTTATGTTGCTGGAAATTTTAATGGTTGGAATCCGGGAGACAGAAACTATCGCTTGAAGGAGGATTTGAATGGGATCCATTCGGTATGGATTCCGGTAAGAGACGATACCGTACAATACAAATTTACAAGAGGAAATTGGTCTTCCATCGAAGGTGCGGATAATGGGCGAGCCCGCCCCAATCGTTTGTACATCAATTCTCAAGAAAATAAAGACTTGGTTTCCATAAACATCAAAACCTGGGAAGACCTCTCTGGCGATCCCATCAATGCTTATACCTTTTTATTGCTCCTCGCAGCCTTCCAGGGATTGCTGCTAATCATTGCCATCAATACCATTCAAGACAATAATGAAACCGCGAATAGAATCTTGTCGTTTTTGATTCTCTTGATTTCTGTTGCTTTGATTGGCAGAGTTTCTACCTATGGCCGGGAAATTTTTCAATGGCAACCGCGATTGCTTTTACTACCTGATATTATCTATTTTCTTTATGGCCCCGTTTTCCTGTGGTATATCCAAAGTCTATTGACCATTCCTGCGAAAAATCGTTTTGGAAGATGGGTGCACTTTATTCCGGCCATGATTCATGGAATAGCTTATATTCCTTTGCTCTTGCTGGATACTGAAACTTTTACGAGTAGAGTCGTTGATCTTAGTTTGAAAAAATACTTTATCACTGCGGCGGCTTTGGCTTTACTCTTTAATGTTTTCTATTGGTGGAAGTGTTATCGGCTGATTAAAAACTATGCTTATAGCACCAATAAGAATTTTTCCTTTGAGCAAAACTTACAATACCTAAGTACGGTCATCAATTTGAAATTGGTCTGTCTGCTGGTTTGGACGGCGACTTATGTGATTGGTGGTTTGGCTTGGGCTTCCGGACAAGATTGGGTCTGGTTGACCGATAAACTAACAGATGTCGTTTGGATATTCCTTTCCCTAACGGTTTTCTTTTTAGGCTACTTTGCGATGAAACAGCCAGAGATTTTTCGATTGGCAGAGCAAGAGGTGGAAGAGGAAAATCCACAAATTTCCAATACTAATCCTTCAGATATTAGTTCAGAAATGAGCGCAATAAAGACCAAGCTGGAATCTATCATGGAATTAGAAAAACCCTACCTCAATCCTCGCTTAGCCCTAAGCGACCTGGCGGATATGGCAAACACCAATGTTCACACTTTGTCCCGTTTGATCAATGAAGGCTTCGATAAAAATTTCTACGATTTTGTAAATGGCTATCGCGTCGAAGAGTTTAAAAAGAGAATCGTCTCTCCTGAATTTAAAAACCAAACCTTCCTCGCCATCGCCTATTCCGTTGGATTTAATTCCAAAACGGCCTTTAATCGTTCTTTTAAAAAGCTCACCAACAATACGCCACGTAAATTTTTAAAAGAATATGAAGCGCAACGACTTAAATAGAATTTAATCTAAGTGATTGATAATGAATGTTTTAAAAAGTGGCACTTTATAAATCGGAACTTTTTTAACTCAAAAAAAACAGACCGAATCATAAGTCGGGGCGACCAAAGAGCTTTGGTACATTATTATTGTAGGGTATTCAGTTCGTACTTTGATTTTTCTGACTTAAACACAGGAAAATCAAAGTACCATTAAACAGTTTTCCCTAATAATAAAACCCTTTTAACATGACCAAAAAAAATACCCTAGCTTTTTTTCTCTGTACGCTCTTTTCCTTTTCCCTTTTTGCTCAAAATACGGACGTAATGCTCCAGGGCTTCAATTGGGAATCTCATTCCAATACCGCAGGATGGTATAATGTCGTAAAATCTAAAGCAGTTGACCTCGGTCAATCTCAGATAGATATGGTATGGCTTCCGCCATCATCAGACGCTGCCGCTCCACAAGGTTACTTGCCCCGCGAGTTGAACAAGCTTGATAGCGAATATGGCACCCAGGCGGAATTGGTCGCAACCATCAATGACCTACATGCCCAAAATATAAAAGTGGTCGCCGATATCGTCATCAACCATCGGGTAGGAAGCACCAATTGGGCAGACTTTACCAACCCAACCTGGGGATGCTGGTCCATTACCTCCAATGATGAATGGGGACAAAATGGAGGAACTCCCTGCGGAGCTTATGATACCGGCGATAATTATGGCCCTGCCAGAGATTTGGATCATACGAATGTGGGCGTCCAAAACGGACTCATCGACTGGATGAACTTTCTCAAAAACACCATCGGCTTTGATGGTTGGCGCTATGATTATGTCAGAGGTTATAATGGCTATTACAATAGTCTTTATAATAATGCCACCAATCCTTATTTCTCCGTAGGAGAGTTATGGGACAATCTGGATATCAATAATGCCGATGCGCATCGCCAGCAATTGGTCAATTGGATTGATGATACGCAAGGCACTTCTACTGCTTTTGATTTTACCACCAAAGGAATTTTACAACAAGCCGTCAATGGCGAATTGTGGCGTTTGTCCAATAATGGCGGAGCCCCTGGTTTGATCGGTTGGTGGCCTTCCAATTCGGTTACTTTTATCGACAACCACGATACGGGAAGTACCCAGGCCCATTGGCCTTTTCCTGGAGATAAAGTCATGCAGGGCTATGCTTATATTTTGACCCACCCCGGTATCCCTTCTGTATTTTGGGATCACTTTTACGATTGGGGCTTACACGATGAGATCAAAGATTTGATTGCCATTCGCAAATCCAATGGTATCCATAGTACGAGTAGTCTGGACATCAAAGTAGCGCAAGGAAATTTATATGCCGCCGAAATTGATGGCAAAGTAGCGATGAAAATTGGTTCAGGAAATTGGTCACCTGCGGGTGCTGGTTGGACTTTGGCGGCTTCGGGAAGTAATTATGCCGTTTGGGAAAAAGCATCCGCGCCAGTCAATGACTTTACGGTTTATTTTCAAAAGCCAGCGAATTGGGGCGCTCCGCGGATTCACCATTGGGGAGCGGAGCCGCTTGGCGCTTTGACGGATTCTAGTTGGCCTGGTGTTTTGATGCAACAAGAGTGTGACGATTGGTATTCTTTTTCATTTACGGGCATCAGTAGTACCAACTTGCTCTTCCACGATAATGTCAATCAATCTCCAGATTTTAATCGCACGAGCGAAGGTTGGTATGATGGCCAATGGAACAACACCAATCCTGCTCCTTGCAATACCGGCAATCCCCAATCCTTGACCATACATTATAAAAAACCTGCCAATTGGAATAGTGCTAATTTATACTATTGGAACCTTAGCCCAGGTGGAACTGCGGCTGCCTGGCCGGGAGCCACGATGCAAGCAGAAGGAAATGGTTGGTATGTCTTTACGATAGCTGGAGCAAATTGTGCTAGTTTGATTTTTAGTGATAATGGTGCCAATCAATCGGCGGATCTTTCTCGCTGTGGAGAGGGGTGGTACGATGGGACCTGGCATGATATCGCACCAGCGAACAATCCAGATTTGGTCATTCACTTTAAGCCCAATACTTACTCCAATCCTAATATCTATTTCTGGGGAGTTGATAATGGTGCGACGACTAGTTGGCCGGGCGAGTCTATGCAAAATGATGGCAATGGCTGGTATTCTTATACTTTCGCAGGAGCCGATTGCGCCAATTTTATTTTTAGCAATAATGGCGCAAACCAAACCGGAAACCTTTCTAGTTGTGATGAATTTTGGTTGGATGATCCGGCTTTTAGACAGGGAGAATCAGCCTTTGCCAATTCCGCGCAGGCCATAGCGGATTCCTGGAAGATTTTCCCACACCCTGTAGAAAAGGAATGGCACACCGAGTTTGCGATACAAGTGGAGAGCCAAGTGCTTATTAAGATCTATGATGTTTATGGACGAGTGGTAGAAGATTTGACGACAGGCCTTTATCCTACAGGAAGCCATCGCTTCTCTTTTGACACCAATTTGGATGCGGGATACTATATTTTGCAAATGACCTTGAACGATCGATCTTTTACCAAGCCATTAATGGTGGTGGATGATAAATAGTTTTGGTCTTCTGGGGACAAATTGCTTTCGAAGCTTTTGATCGCAAGCAAAGGTTCACTTAGTAAATAAGAATTTAAGATTACACTTTTTATAATACAATCGTTTTATAGTTTACCCTATGAAACTTTTCGATAAGCGGTAACGATTAGTTGCCGCTTATTTTTTTGGGAAATTCTTTCCAATTTGTATTTGTGTTTTATATTAAAATCTGATTTAATGCAACAACGAATTTCCGGTACTTTTAAAATTAAAATATATTCCGTTTTTTTATTTGTTGATACCGTTTTCTGTTAAAAACCTACCATTTCCTAGATGTAGTCCGCCGAACTTTTCAGTAACGATGGATTTTAGCTAACTTTGTACTTCCTCTTCTACCAAAAGAAACAAGTAACCAAAATTTTACCTTTATGAGATCATTGCTCTTGCAACTGCTGAGTGTGCTTTGCTTTTATGGGATACTATTTTCTACTGGAAATAGGCCAGCTTATTTTGTACCTAATTCAAGTGCTATAAAGAAGGTCACTAAGATTGCTGAATCCCAGGAATTAGTCGTAAAAAAAGAAGAGAAAAAACAAGCAAGCACTCCATCAAAAAATTCTTCTTTTTCTGTTTTTCCCAAAGCTGCTAATCTCTTAGCAATGGCGACGATAAAACAAGAAAAAGCCAATGCAATAAAAGCACCCGCTCCAAAAGTACCTGCTCCTATAGAAAGGACGCTTCAAAATAATGCTACTCCTAATCCTACCAATCAATTTCAGATTGCCGCAGAAACGAGTTTGCGCGAATATCCAGAGCAAACGGCCGATGTTCTAAAACGAATCGGAGAAGGAGAGCAGGTGGAAATCATCGAAAACAGCAAAAAATATTGGTGGAAGGTAAATTATGCAGGAAGAGTAGGCTGGGTAAAACGGCATTTATTGATTCGGGCTTGATATCGGATTCAATCTTTAATCTTTCCTCCAAATTTTAGATCATTTGCTCTAAATGATTGTTCCTTATTGGCTAGTTCTTTAAACATCCAAAACAATTCTAAGTCAAAGTCTTGATCGGAGAATCTGTCGCAACTAGATTCCCCAGTATTCGTATCAATAGTAGATTGACTTAAAGAGAAATAGCCATTCCTTTAAAGAAAGCTGCCTAGAGGCTCTCCACTATTTGATAATTCCAAAACCAATCAATACCTTAGTGTCGGAATTTATGCCAAATCAAGACACCAATAATACCCTAAATAAAAATCAGTTTGAGCAATTGTTCAAACAACACTTCGTTCATCTATGCAATTTTGCGCGACAATATGTCGGAGATACGGATGCCGCCAAAGAGATCACCCAAAAAGTATTTATCAAACTTTGGGAAAATCGAGAAAAGGTGAAACTGCAAAAATCCATCACTTCCTATTTATTCACTGCGGTTAAAAGTCGTTGTCTCAATTATATCCGAGACCATAAAAAATACCGAAGCCAAATCCTCGATTTGGACAATGCCGCCTTTGATAGTGCCTTGGTGGAAGACCATTTGGGCTTAGAAGAACTCAAAGATCGCATTGCCAAGGCGCTGAGTACCTTGCCGGAAAAATGCCGATTGGTTTTTGAAATGAGTCGCTATCAGGAGATGAAATACAAGGAAATTGCCGAAGAATTGAATATTTCTCAAAAAACCGTAGAAGCCCATATGTCTAAGGCTTTGAAGAGTTTACGGGAAAATTTGGAAGATTATGTGTCTTTGATTTTAGTACTTTTAGGATGGCTGAGCTTTTAATTGATCAGCCTGGAAGTAGGGAGGAAAAGAAAAATGATTAAATATCGCAATAGACTAAGGGTAAACTCCCAAACAAGTGTATTATAGCTAAATCAAGCATTTTCAATGCTAAAAAAATATCAGTTCGTTTAAAATGTCAAAATTTACACCACCAATCGACGATTTCGATCTCCTCTCCAAATACTTGAGTGGAAACGCCAGCGACGACGAAGTT
>CALLVY010000847.1 GCA_938015925.1 uncultured Saprospiraceae bacterium | reverse complement strand
TACTGTCTAAATGTAATCCAAGAGCAGCCTTCAATCGATCAAGAAGACACGATTGTTTGTGAGAACAGCCTCTTCAATGGCGTACCGATTCTTTCAGATACTTTGCTTTGTGAAACTTTTATGGATGCAAATGGTTGTGATTCTATTTACTGTTTTAATGTGCTTGTAGTCTTTCCTATAAGCACACAAATGGATACGATGGTCTGTGAAAATTCAGTAATCTACAATAAATTTGTCACCTCCGATACAATCATTTGCCAGACCTTTTTGGCGGCCAATGGCTGTGATTCTACCCATTGCTACAATGCATCGCTCATTCCGCCAATCCAAACACAAAGAGATACAATGGTTTGTGAGAATGCTGTGATTTATGGAACCGTAGTCACCACCGATACAACGCTTTGCAATACTTTCCTGACAGCGAATGGCTGCGATTCTACGCATTGTTTTACTATAATGATCGCTCCGCCGATAAACACACAAAAGGACACCACCGTTTGTCAAAATACGACGGTCTACAATACATTCATCACTGCCGATACCATTCTTTGCCAAACTTTTGTAACCATAGGCGGCTGTGATTCCACTCACTGTTATAGCGTCACGGCTGAGTTTCCAATTTTTACCCAAAGTGATACGCTTATTTGTGAAGGTGCTGTACTTGAAGGGAAATTTATTTTTTCCGATACGACTATTTGTAATCTTTATACGACTATTAATGGCTGTGATTCTACCCACTGTCAGAATGTTACCTTGAAATATCCAGTCTTGATCGAGCAAGATACTTCGGTGTGTGTGGGAGAGATCGTTTATGGTGTTACCGTTTTGAATGATGATTATATCTGCAATGTTTTTACTGCTGCAAATGGCTGTGATTCGACGCATTGTTTTAGGGTTTTGGTAAAACAAGCCGTACAGGTTCAAGAAGACACCTTACTCTGTCAGGGAGGAGCAATTTGGGGTGTTGAACTCTATGTCGATACCTTGATTTGTGAGATTTATACTGGAGCGAATGACTGCGATTCCACTCATTGTTTCAATGTCGAAATAGCCGCTCCTACTTTCAATGAAATTAATTCAACGATTTGTCAAGGCGAAGAATATGTTTTTGGTAGCTCTGTTTATACGGAGTCAGGATCGTACACGGATGATTTGGTACCCCTGGGGGATTGTCAGCCAATAGGGCAACTCAATCTAAAAGTTTTACCTAGGATTACGGACAGTGTTTCTTTGACGATCTGTGAAGGAGAAACGTATTTGGGCTATACTACTTCTGGAAGTTATATTGATACCATTCGGACGGATGAAAATTGCATTATCAGCCGCCTGGAATTAGAGGTCGAAGAAGAATTGCCAATGCAAATCATAGAAGATTATACTTGTCCTTGTAATGATAAAACGTCGACCTATGGATTTGAAAAATCTGGTTTGTACATCACGGATACTTTGACCAATGAAAATGGATGCGAGATAATTCAAGCGGTTAATTTTACCAATTACTCCGTTTATATTCCCAATGCTTTCTCTCCAAATGGAGATGGGGCAAACGATGAATTTAGAGTCTATCGAGAGGTAGGACTAAATGGAGAAGAAGTCGTGATTGAATACCTGGGGATCTTTGATCGCTGGGGAGGTACCGTTTTAGAAAAGAGACAAGAATTAGTGATGAATAAACCGCTTTGGGATGGACGAGTAAACGGAGAAGAAATGAATAATGGCGTTTATGTCTATGTGATAGAATTAAAATGTCCAGCAACCGGAAATAGCTTTAGGTGCAAGGGAGATATTACCTTGGTAAAATAAAGATTCCTGGATTTGATGAGAAAGCGTTTGCCGAAACGGAATGTTTGGCAAACGCTTTCTCATTTGGCTTTTCAATTCCATTTTTTTACCTTCGGGAACTTATTTTAGACATCTCTGTTTTATTAGGGAGAAGTTTACAAACGATACTTCTGAATTTTAAAACAGCACAAAAAGGAAATAAAATGACACTCGAAGAAAAAATCAATACCGACCTTAAAGAGGCCATGAAAGCTAAAAATAAATTGGCACTCCGTGGAATCCGTGCGATCAAATCGGCCATCTTGCTTTCCAAGACCGATGGTAGTGGTACGGCCTTGACCGAGGAATCAGAAATTAAATTGCTGCAAAAATTAGTAAAACAGCGCAGAGACTCTCTCGAAATTTATGAAAAACAAAATCGAGAAGACCTTGCCGTTACCGAACGCGAAGAAATTACCATCATTGAAAAATACCTTCCGGCACAAATGAGCGAAGCTGATTTGGAGCCAGTGATTGCTGGTATCATCGCTCAAACTGGAGCAGCTTCCATGAAAGACATGGGAAAAGTAATGGGCATGGCTTCCAAGCAATTGGCAGGCAAAGCAGATGGAAAACTCATCTCTGGTGTAGTTAAACGCCTATTGTCTTAAACCACCATTTTGCGAATGGGCGAATACCGAAAGGGTGTTCGCTCATTCGTCCAATGTTCTTTTTATTGGATAAACCCATCCTTCCTACTCTGCTCGATTTTAAAAAGCATCAAAGGCTCCATTAGATTGACCCGACGCTTAGCATCCTCCACTACCTCTCCTTCAAACAAGTCATCCAAAGTACTAAAAAACAACTCCCTCCAGCGCGTAAAATGCGCCTGGTTTAAAGGCGTCTTTTTGTCTAATGCAATATGCGCCGGAATGACCTGACCTCGATAAACCGGATTGTGGAGCAACATTGCTTCCCAAAAATCATACATGACCGGTAAATGCTTTGGCCAGTCGATATGACTGATGTCATTGAAGATATATCCGATGAGTTCATCTGCTCTAACTTGATTGTAAAAAGTATCGATTAATAACTTAATATCTTCTCGATCGCTGATTTGTGGTTTCATGAAAGCAAGATAAGGAACCATTTTTATCTTCTGGTGGTTTTTAGTTCAAACGATAATAAAATGAACCCAAAGAAAATAAAACACATCAGTAAAACGCTTTCCCTGGTACTAAGGCATCGGCCGGAAAAATTTGATCTACAACTTGATAAACAAGGTTGGTGCGCGGTAGCTGATTTACTCGAAAAATTCAATCAGAATGGAATTGCGCTAAACCAAGAAACCTTAGAAGAAGTAGTGCAAAGCAATGATAAAAAACGTTTTGCTTTTAGTGAAGATGGTTTGAATATTCGAGCCAGTCAAGGACATAGCATTGATATTGATCTGGCTTACCAGCCCGTAATACCGCCTGAAATACTCTATCACGGAACAGCAGAACGAAACCTGGTCTCTATTTTTAAAGAAGGATTGAAGAAAAGAAACCGACACCACGTTCACCTTTCGGCAGACAAGGAAACCGCGCTTAATGTCGGACAACGGTATGGAAAGCCTAAGATTTTGATTATCCGTGCAAGGGAAATGCAAGCGCAAGGACATCTGTTTTATTGTTCTGAAAATAATGTTTGGTTGACTGAAGAGGTAGCACCAGAATTTTTTAGCACCTAATAGCTTGCTAAGAAAAAGTATTCTGGCATAGAAATAGATGCCCTCTTAGAGAGACTTCTATTTTGTTCAAAAAAAGATCATGGCTAATGTTATTTCTTAGAATTGTAAAAACGGTAATTTTCTTGTGTTTGGTTAATTCCTTGTTTGCTCAAAAGAGTGTAGATCAAGGCGTAAAATTTGCCTCCACTAAAACCAGCAAAATTGAAAAGACAGTCTTTGATATCACGCCAGAACAGTTGGCTGCTATCCAGCAAATCGAATTAGAATTTGCACATCGAGAGGAGCAGAAAAGAAAGGAGGATGAAAATTTTGTGGTAGATCAGCCTAAACGAGCTTTAGAGCGCGAAGCAAAAATTAAAAATATTCTTAGCCCTGAACAATGGGAGAAATATGAGGCGTTCAACAGAGGAATGATGAAAAAAGAAAAAGGAATGGTGGAAGAAAGAAAGGGGAAAACCCTTGATGGAAAGAAAGGAATTAATTGACCGACTGTTTGATTTTCTGAAAAGTAAACGGGCAAACCAAATTATTTGGTTTGCCCGTTTTTAGTAGTTGGTTAGTGTTCTATGTTATTTGAACATGGCACTTTTTCTAAACTTTTTGATCAGGAGGTAGTAAAAAATCGCACGGTATTTATTACGGTTTTTGCTACCCATTTCTGCACAAACTGCCTTGAGTCCTTCGTCGAGTTTAGGAGTATCTTTGAGTCCTAATTTCTTGAGGAGGAAATTCTTCTTGATGGTTTCCATTTCTGATTTGTCAGAACAAGCAACCTTAGAAGAGTTGTTACTGTAAAGTGCTGGTCCGCAGGCTTTAGCTGCAGCTTTTAAAAGAGCGGCA
>CALLVY010000846.1 GCA_938015925.1 uncultured Saprospiraceae bacterium | reverse complement strand
TAGGGGGACAGAACATAAACAAAAACTGTGGACCAAATCATTTAAAATACCACAGCATAATTGAAATTTGGTCCTTACACATATTCCACTTTGACCCAATGTTTTTCCAGGGTTAATCTTAGCTACCTGCTCCAGTGTACTAAAGGATTGGCTGTTATCTTTTCTTTTTTCCTTTTCACCATTTCTTTTTCCAGCTCTTTAAGCGCCCAATGCGTGGTTTCTTGTAAAAGTAGCCTCAATGTATCGCTTGGTCTTAACGGCACCTCTGTGATGACGCCAAGCATCTTATTGGTCGATCCTGATTGTGATCCAGCAGATTTTACTGTAAACATCACCGATGGTCAAGGGAATAGCTACGGCAACACCGTAAGCTGTGCGAATATTGGTCAAGTACTCACCGCCCTGGTTACTCAAACCGCTACGGGCAATGCTTGCGCCACCACACTTCACATCTATGATTATTTGCCACCATTTCTAACCTGTAAAGATACGGTCATCCTATGTGTCGAATCTATCTTGCCGAGCACCACAGGCTATCCTGCGGTTATCGACAATTGTTCCGACCTTAACAGTAGCGATCTCAGCTACTCGGATGAAGAAATAGACCTCGCTTGTTTTACTCAACACAACGGCGATTCGATCACCGCACATATCCAACGTACTTGGACGGTGTCAGATGATCAAGGCAATTCCAAATCTTGTTTGCAAAACATCTACCTGCGAAGAGCAGGGATCGAAGATGTGGTCTTCCCCGAAGATCGCAACGGTTTCGATCAAGCAGTGGTTGATTGTAACCAAGATCCTTACAGTTTGGCTTTGGTAGGAGAACCAACGATCAATGGCAAACACATTGACCTCAATGGCTACTGCGAATTTGTGATCAGCTATTCAGATCAATTGGTACCCCAATGTTCTCCAGCTGGTTTTACAATTATTCGTACCTGGACGGTGATCGACTGGTGTGCCGATGATTTTGAATTACACGCGCAAATTATCAAAGTAAAAGACTTGACCGCTCCGGTCATTACTTGCCCAGGAGATATTACGATTGGTACCAATGTGGATGATTGTAATGGCGCAGTGCTATTACCCGATGCTTCTGCAACGGATGATTGTAGTGCCTTTACGATTACACCATCTTGGGCTTTTGGTACAGGCAATGGCCCTTTTGGAAATGTACCATTAGGAACACACGTAGTAACTTATACCGCAGAAGATGCTTGTGGCAATGAATCTATTTGTACGATCAATGTAACGGTGGTCGATAATGTTCCGCCAACTCCGGTTTGTAATCCACTCACCCTTGTTACTTTAACTACCAATGGAACAGGACATTTGAATGCGACTACTTTTGATGATGGGAGTAATGACAATTGTACTTTAGCTGATGTCTTGATCAGTAGAGATGGTATTAATTTTTATCCAAACTTATCTTTGGATTGCAATGATCTGGCCTTGTCTCCTTTGCCTTTGACCATGCGCGTTTATGATGCTGCTGGTAATTTTAATGAATGTTCTGTGCAGGCGATTGTGGAAGATAAATTGGCTCCAATTCTGGTTTGTCCAGCTACCGCTTATTTGGAATGTTCTGAAGATTATCAAAATTTAGCTTTGACTGGACAAGCATTGGTACAAGACAATTGCGATTTGGATACCGTTTATTTTTCTGATAATGTACAAGTCAATACTTGCAATGTCGGACACGTCATTCGCACCTGGACCGCAGTGGACAAATCTGGAAACCAGAGGAGTTGCTTACAATGGATTTATTTGGAAGACAATACGCCTCTAATGGTCACTAGTTTTCCAAATAATTATAGCACGACTCTTTGTGGTTTTGACTTTGATCCAAGCATAACTGGAAATCCTGTTTTGAATGGGGAAGATTGCGAATTGGTTTATGTTGGATTTACAGACGATACTTTAAAAATCTCTTTTCCTGCCTGTTTTGTCATCAATAGAAAGTGGGAAGTCATCGATTGGTGTACCCACGATCCCAATGCCAACCCAATCACGGGATATTGGACGCATACCCAGGTGCTTTCTGTCAATGATATTATAGATCCCGTTTTACAAAGTCCTGCTGATATTACCGTCGGTAGCTTTTCTGCAAATTGCGGAGGAGCTTTCGTAGGTTTAAATAGGGCAACCGCTACAGACTGTAGCCCTAATCTTTCGATCACCAATAATTCTGCTTATGCCAATGCCAATGGTGCAGATGCTAGCGGAACTTATCCGGTGGGAACACATTTGGTTTATTTTACGGCGCAAGATGCTTGTGGAAATAGTAGTAGCCAATCTGTAAATATTACCGTGCTTGATTCTTTGGCTCCACAGGCCATTTGTTTGGATGGAATAAGTCTGACCATCGATGCAAGTGGAAGTGTAGATTTATTGCCGATGATGTTGGATGGTGGAAGTTCAGATAATTGTACGGCCGCAGGAAACTTGATTCTTTCCGTATCTCCGTCTACTTTTACTTGCGATGATTTGGGAAACAATAGTGTTGCTTTGCAAGTAATGGATGAAAGTGGAAATATTGATGTTTGTATGGCTACTGTAAATATTCAAAGCAATATGGGCGTCTGTCCTTTTATCCAAATTGGTGGAGGAATTGAAAAGGAAAATGGTACGAGCGTTGGGCAGGTAAGTGTAGCGATAAATGGTGGTGCTTCGCAAGAAGTGATTACTGGAACGGATGGAAGGTATGGTTTTGAAAATCTACCAATAGGAATGAATTATTCGATTGTCCCTACCAAGAATAAAACAGCGTCCAATGGCGTTTCTGTTTTGGATTTAATAATGATCAGTCGACACTTAATCGGGATGGCTCCCATTACTTCTCCTTATAAAATAATTGCGGGTGATGTTGACAATAATCAAAAGTTATCCACTTTTGATATGATCTATATCCAACGCATGATTCTCTATATTGATACCGTTTTTGCCAATTCTCCATCCTGGCGTTTTGTAGATGCAGATTATGTGTTTTTAAATCCATCTAAACCTTTTAGTTCTACTTTTCCTGAGACCTTGGAGTTAAATGATCAAACAGAAGATTTGCTGAATGCAGATTTTGTAGCGATCAAAATGGGAGATGTAAGTGGGAATGCGAATCCTTTGAATGTACAAGAAGAAAGTTCAAGTCGTGGACCAAAAGAAGCACTTACTTTTGTGGCAGAGGATCAAGATTTTGCAGAAGGCGAAGATATTTCGGTTCCTGTAAAAGTGGAGGCGATGGATGATTTACTCGGTTTCCAATTTACCATAGAATTCGATCCAGAGACTTTGGAGTGGGATGGCTTAGACATTGGCGCTTTGGGGAAACAATTTAACCTGAATGAAGAAAACTTTGGTTTTAATTTCCAAGAAGAAGGATTGTTGACCGTAGGCTGGTATAGCATGGAACCTGTTTTTGTGTCGGAAGAAGATTTGTTTTTGTCTTTGAATTTTAAGACTAAAAAAAGAGGCCGATTGAGTGAAGTATTAAAAGTTAATTCTGCTTTGACTGCTGCGGAAGCTTATCAGGATGGGGTAGGAGTTTTAGAGGTGGATTTGACTTTTAAAGACCTAGAGAAAGACCTAGAAAAAGAAGAAGAAATGGTATTGGAATCACTTGGGAATTTTCCGAATCCTTTCCAGTCAGAGACCTGGATTTCTTTTAGTAATAACATCAGCCAAGAAGGGAGATTAAGCGTCTTTGACGGAAGTGGAAAAGAAGTTTTCCGACACTCCGAATATTTTGCAGCAGGAATATCTCAAGTCAGCATTGATGCGGAAAGTTTACAATTGGAAAATGGTATTTACTATTACCGTTTGGAAATGGAAAGTGGAGCGGTGCAGGTTGGGAAAATGATGAAACTTGGTAGTGAATAATTATAGATTTATATTTAGTATATGATAATTACCATTTTAAGGGTAAGCATTCTTAATATATTAGTTGTAAATTAATAATAAAAAAATATGCTACTTAATCTACTGATTGTCTTGTTCTTGGTGATGGTTTTAAAAGATATTAGAACCCACCACTCCGAAGGGAACTTCTAAGTTGCCCGATGGAATACTTACTGAAATTATCCGAACCTATGAGAACACCACTCGTGATGGTCGCACTGATTTTGCACTTAAGAAATAGAAACAAACACTATGATTCTAAAAGCCTGGGAACGAATCGAGGATCAATATTTTAACCAAACTAACGTCCTTTCTCAGGCTTTTTTCTTTTTCTTTTTGGTTGACTCACACAAGGGGTTTGTCAAAGAACCATAAAATATAGCGACCGAAAAAGACTAATGATGATGGTGATGTTCTCCACCCGTTTTTTTCAAACTAAAGGCCTTCGCATCCACTGCTTTCGCAAGTCCAGATCCTTCTACCACTTCATAGATTTTATTGATTGCCAAATCAGAAATAGTTTCTACCGCTTGTGAAATATGTGGCCACTTAATTTCGACTTCCTTGATTTTTGTTGCTTTGTCTAAACCAATTTCCTGCTGAATACTAGAAGCTCCAAAGCTTCCGCCAGTACCAACCGTCGAATAGAAAATGGCTTCTTTCCCATTGGCCTGTTGAGTCGTTACTTTTATCCGCGCACCAATCGCCATTCGATTAGATGCTGTTCCTTCTAGTCGAAGGGTAAGCCAGTTTTTTTTGTTGCCCATCGGATTTTCAAAAAGCGCATTTTGAAAAATATCTCCTTCGTAAGCGCCTCCCATTACGGCATAAATGTCTTGATCTCCATCATTGTCAAAGTCGCCAAACCCAATGCCATGGCCTTTTTGGATATGTCCAAAGCCGCCCACAGAAGTAACGTCAACCACTGACTTGCCACTTTGATTGATAAACATTCTATTGGGAACAATTGAGTTAAAGCTAGGATCACCAGTACCTAAATAAAAATCCATAAAACCATCATTGTTGACATCTCCAAAATTGGAGCCCATCGTCACCATTGCATCCTTTAAACCATATTTTTCGCCCACTTCTGCAAAAGTATTGTCTTGGTTGTTTAAGAATAAATAAGGTCGCTTCGCTCCTTTTTGTCCCATGCTGTTTTTGGCAAAAAGAGTCGCAGGTGATTCTTTGCCCGATACATAATCAGAAACA